>CAYMUZ010000107.1:0-11346 GCA_964393875.1 uncultured bacterium
AGGCATGGGCTTGGGTTGAATCTTTTCACCGGTTTTGACATCAAATGGTGTCACACCATGCATTTTCTCACTGTCGGTTGACGCAAATTTACAGCCGTGCCCCTTTTCAGTCACGATGTGCAGAAGGCAGCAATCCCGCAGGGATAAAACTTTTTTCAGCATTTCAACTAAGCCCATCACATCATGCCCGTCGACCGGCCCAAAATAGCGGACTCCCAATTCTTCGAACAAAATCCCGGGTACAAGCAAATGCTTCATCCCCTCAAGGCCTGAAGTCGCAATACGCCGCAGACGAGGAAACCGGTCAAGCTGTTTTTCAGCTTCACTGCGAATTCGGTTATAGATGGGGTTGGTCAAAATCTTATTGAAACACTTACTGATTCCGCCGACATTTTTCGAGATAGACATTTCATTGTCGTTGAGAACAATAAGCATGTCTTTTTTGAGGTGCCCGGCGTTGTTAAGCGCCTCGTAGCTAAGGCCAGCCGTCATGGCGCCATCGCCGACAACCGCTACCACATGTTCAGTGCCCTGCCGTAAATCACGGGCGGCCGCGAGCCCAAGAGCCTGGGAAATGGCTGTTCCCGCATGGCCGACAATGAAATGATCGTACGGGCTCTCAAAGGGCGAGGGAAAACCACTGAGTCCGCCGTGCTTGCGCAGTGTCGGCATACGGTCGCGCCGGCCTGTGATCATTTTATGAACATAGGCCTGGTGACCGACATCCCAACAAATTTTGTCACGCGGCGCATCCAGAACATAATGGAGAGCGACGTTGAGTTCTAGCGCACCGAGACTGGCGCCAAGATGCCCACCGGTCTTGGCCACGTAATCGATAAGAGCCTCGCGATATTCGGCAGCCACCTCTGGCAATTTTTCAAGCGGGATCTTTTTAAGATCGGCCGGAGAATTAATTTGATGAATCCACTGTGTCATGTGCTTTTTTGAGGAATCCTTTTCTCAAGAAAATTGGCAAGAAAAATCAATTTTTCACCCTGGCTTCCGAGAAAATCGACTTCACGCTTCGCGTTTTCAAGCAATGCCCGAGTTTTCTCTTCAAGCTCGCGAAACGTCATATGCCGGAGGTACCCGTCGCCATCATCCAAATCGTCGACACATTGAAACGCAAGCCCAAGCATTTCACCGTAGCGTTCCAGACTTCGCAGAGAATCACCGGTTGCTCCAGCTGCCAGCGCCCCGGAAACAGCCGCCGCCTTGATCAACTTGCCCGTTTTGTGGATGTTGACGAAATCCAACATCGCCGCATCCGCGGGCCGATTAAGCGCATCCAAATCTGCGGCCTGACCGCCGATCATACCATAAGTCCCCGCAGCCGTCGATATCTCGGCAATCAACTTGACAGCCCGTTCCGCCGGCTTTACCCGGGCCAAAAGCTCAAAAGCCTGTGTCAATAACCCATCGCTCGCCAGTAAGGCCGTTGCCTCCCCAAATTTCTTATGACAGGTCGGTTGACCGCGCCGAAAATCGTCGTTATCGAGCGCGGGCAGATCATCTTGTACCAACGAGTAACAATGAATAAGTTCCAGCGCAACGGCCGGTAAGACAGCCTCCGTGCGGTGCCCACCGAGCGCCGTACAAGCCGCAACCACAAGCGCCGGCCGGAACCGTTTTCCGCCAGACAACACCGCATAGTTCATCGCTTCATGCAATGGCTGGGGATAAATACCCGGATTCGGCAAAAAACTGCGAATCGCGACATCGATAAACTCAAGTTCTTCTTTGAAAACAGATTCGTAATTCAAATGAGTAAATCCTCGCCGGATCCAGCGGTTTCTTTATCCGCGGAAGGGCTGCGGCGTGAGGCCCGGCTGCGGGGACTTTTGGGTTCAGACGCATCCGCCGCTTCAAACGGCTCCCGCACGAAATCACCTTTGGCGGTTCGCGTAAGCACTTCGATTTTCTTCTCGGCCTGCGCAAGCTTTTCCTGACACTGCCGTGAAAGTTTAATGCCTTCCTCGTAACGGCTCAGCGCCTCTTCAAGCGTCACGCTGCCGCTCTCAAGCATCTCCACAATTTTTTCGAGCTTCTCCAATGCCTTTTCAAAAGAAACTTCTGTCATCTCAGGCCCCCTTTCCTCTATGCACCCTTGTCACTTTAGAATAAACCTCGCCGCCCAGAAGCTGGGTTCTAATTTCTTCACCGGGCTGAATCTGCCCAATCTGTCTGAGCAAGCGCCCGTCAATAAGCGTTGTCAGGGAATAGCCACGCTCCAAAACACCCAGCGGATTTAAAACCCTGAGCTGTCCGGCAGCACTCAGAAGCGATTGTTTTTTAAGTTCGAAAAAACTGCGTCCGTAATTTTGGAGCTGCCGCATGAGCTCGTCAAAACGTTGAGAAAACTGGTCGACTAAAACCCGCGGCTGTTGAAACGCGTAACTGGATTTTAAAATCTGCAGTGATTTTTTTTTAACCTCGACAAATGCCCTGATGGCATTTTGGATGCGGCTTTCGAAATCGAAAAGGCGCTTCTGCACATCTTCGGCATTCTGCACCACTAGTTCCGCGGCGGCGGATGGGGTAGGCGCGCGTAAATCGGCCACCAGATCACAAATCGTCCAGTCAATTTCGTGCCCTACGGCCGAAATCACAGGGATGCGCGACCGATAAACCGCACGCGCCACCCCCTCCTCATTGAACGCCCACAGATCTTCCAGACTGCCGCCTCCGCGCCCCACAATTAACACATCCATTTCGCCGTCAGCCAGGGCATTCATCCTGTCAATCGCTTCTGCAATCTCGGCGGCCGCCCCTTCCCCCTGCACTTTCACCGGTGCAATCAAAACCTGTGTTCCTCCAAAGCGCCGGTTGATTACCTGCAGCATATCCCGAATCACCGCGCCTGTCGGCGAAGTCACGATGCCCACGGTGCGGGGAAATCTTGGAATCGGCCGTTTGCGCTCCTGCGCAAACAGCCCCTCTTTTTCAAGTTTCTCCTTCAGCTGCAAAAAAGCCAACTGAAGCGCCCCCATCCCCTGCGGCTCAAGTTTGTGGATGTAAAGCTGGTACTGGCCGCGCGCGTCATAAAGAGAAATCTGTCCGAAGGCCACCACTTTCAAGCCGTCTTTCAACTCAAACTTCAAGCCCTGATTGAAGCGGCTGAAAAAAGCTGCGCTGATCTGCGACGCGTTATCTTTGAGTGAAAGATAAATATGGCCTGAGCTGTGGTATTTGAGGTTAGAAACTTCACCTTCAATCCAAATACCGCCATAGCGCGTTTCAAGCAACCCGCGGACTTCACGGTTCAGCTGCGAAACCGTATAAATCTTGGGTGCGTCCATTTCAGCCTCTCAATCCGTCACCACAAAATCCATACGCACATCATGCCGCCGAACTGGAATTTTTTTTAAAATCTGCTCGCGGAAACCTACACCGATTTTCACCACATGCCCCGCTTTCGCAAGCAAGCGATCAAAATAGCCACCGCCTCGGCCAAGCCTCACGCCCTCACGGGTAAATCCCAAACCGGGAACAATCGCTAAATCCATATCCTGAATATCGCCCTGCCGGGATTTCGCTCTTTGGGGTTCATGAATCCCATAAGGGCCGAGCTGAAGATCCTTTTTCAGATTCGTAACCCGATATAAAAAAATGCGCCCGTCCTCAATACGCGGCAGATAAACCGCTCGCGGAGTCCGCAACAGCCGGCGAATCAACGGCCGAGTGTCCAACTCATCCTGACGAGCCGCATAAATCAGAATACGCTGCGATTTCTGGACAAAATCTGAACGCCAAAGCTCCCGACAAACAGATAAGCTCTTTTGGCGCCTTTCTGCCTTTAAAATCACCGCTATGTTCCTCTTTAACTCATTTCTCAATAACGATTTATCGTTTTTTCTCAAGGAGGGGTTCATGATGAGTTCTGTATTTTAGCGCAAACAGCTCAAAAAATACAGGGACGGTTCTCTGTTTTTTGAGAACCGTCCCTGTAGAATAAAAAGCCTGCTCATGAGGGTTAAACGTTATGCAGAAGCCTCTATCTGACGCCGCATGAGATTCTGCAGCATGACATTCGCAGCCGCAGCGCTGACGCTCAACGAATTCTGCCGCGTGCCCTGCCCCAATTCAAGTCCCGCAAAACCCTGAAGCCAAAGCGCCGCCAGCAGTTCTTTTTTCAACTTTTGTCCACTCAGCTGCGGCTGCCGGCGCAAAAGATCAGCCTGGGTTTTCAAGATGCGTCCGCTTAAAAAGCCCAAAAACTCGGCCGTACGAGGACTACGTCCCACTGTATCCATATCATGAATTTCAAGCGGAAGGAACATACTGTTAACGGTTCCGCGGTAATCAAAAACAACCGTGGGAACTGCCGCCTGGTCCCTCTGTGCGTGAAGTTCGCTTTTTTGACTCAGCTTCACATCGCGCGGCGTAATCTTAAGATCCCGAAGTCTATTTTCCGTAGCACGATCAAAACGCCCGCCTTGTTTTAAAAACTCGCTAATTTCGCCTTGGTTAAAAGACGCCGTAAATCCCTTCCAAAAACTTGCCGGAGATCGGCTTTGAAACGATTCCGGTAAAGCCACTCCCACAACCACAGAATTATGAATCTCACCCGCTGCCGCCAAAGACTGCATCACTTCATCAAACGCCCCTGTCGGCAGGGCTTCTGCTTGCGCGACCGCAGCGGCTTCAAACTGCGCTGCGCCGAGCTGGCGGTAGGCCCTTTGCACTTGTTCTGTCCGTCGAGGCTCAATGGCTTGAACGCGTTTTTTTGTGTTTTCTCGCGGATGAGAAATTACAGCCACAAAACGCATAGCGTCGTTAATATCTCGTTTTGAATATTCCACTTCACTTCTCGATAGTCTCACTTCGGAACGGGAGTGGCTGTAGCTCAATGCTGCGTTAAGGACATTTTGGAGCGCTAGATCCTGCCTTTCGCCAATGAGGGTAGCCACAAATGCCGGAAAGCCATTAAAAGTAAGGGTCAGTTGGTGGGTCTGTTCATCATACGCAATCACCGGTCTTTCATTTCTCCAAAGAACCGTGCGTCGGTCCAGCTCGCGCTGAAGCGCCTGTCCGTCCACCGCGGTAAAATCATTGATCCCTGTAATGCGCACGCGGAAAGTCCCCGTTGAAGGCACTACCACCGCCCCGGCTGTCCACACCACTGTGGCCTGCGGCACATCCGCCCGCACTTCAGGGCTATGTGAAGCGGCTAAATCCGGCCGGACCATTTTTAATGTCGCGATCACAGCCGGCTCGAGGGATTCCAGGGTGTCTCCCGCTGCCGTTGCAGACGCGGGGAAAGACATTCCAATAATGCCCTCTCCAAACCTGACCTTGACGATCACCCTGCCTGGCACACGGATAATCTTGTAACCCTTCTCTATCGCCGCCTGGTCTTGTTTTAGATACCCTGGAACATCCGCCCCGGGAGGATTGATCTTGAGATAATCTTTCTGCTCCAAAATCCAATCTTTAGTGACCACGGATGAATCCGGCAAGTCCTTCCTCAGAGTCCTAATGAAGCCGACGAAGGGTTCGTTCACATAGGTGACTTGCCCATTTTCGGCATACCAAGCCGTATGCGTCTGCAGATCCAAAAATCCGCTCACGTCTTGAATTGTCTGCGCACGCACTTCGGAGCGGACCAAATGGATGATTCCATCGCTCGTCAGACGGTCGGTGAGCTGACGGATAAATGCTTTTTTCTCCCCCGGCTTTGCCGTGGGTAATCCCAGTTCAGACCATGATCGGATGATCACGTGATGCAACACTTTCGCCGAATGAATATCCGCCCAGCTGATTTGGCGCGCATTCCAGCGCTGATCCGGATCTAAGGCGTTTACAGGGTTGGATAATGACTCTTTGCCAACATCAACCATCGCTCTTGAAATCAAATCAAGCAAAGTGTCTGTGGTATGTCCGGGTACAGCCAGATTGATAAAAGGAGTATTTAAGGCCGCGGCCCGCGCGCGCAGTTGTTCAACAATACGCTCTAAAGACTTAGCCAGCAGATGATCCGCGCTAAAAGGCCAAAACGGAGCCTCTAAAATTATTTTTTCGGCGCCCGGGTCAAGGCGAAGGGTCGCGTCTAAAATGGGAGCGTTGTCTTTGAGCGAACCGTTGGGTTTCCGGTCTTTTGCATCCATAAAAATAACCGACGCGCTTTGAGAAGATTCGTGCGATTGATGCACGATCAGATCCGGCTCATCGCTGAACGGTTGACTCTCGGTGCCGAATCGCGGGATATGCCAATCCTTGATGAGAAACTTATCGATTTGCTGATACATCCAGCCTGCTGTCGTATCCGAAACTGACAGCAAATGCCATCCAAGGGATTCAATCACGGGTCTTAAAACAGGAAGCAGATCCTGATCCACATCCACCACGTTAAAAATATCATCCAGCGTCAGCTGTCTGAAGCTTAGAGAAACGCTGTCCAGCATCGCAGCAACTTGACCGCCAACCCCGACCCTGTTACGGAAGACACTAACGCGCTCTTTTGTCGCGAATTCTTCCATTTTCTGGCGGAGGGCTGTATTGGCCGCGATCCGCTGATAGCGTTCAAGAGCCGCTTGATTGGGAATAAGGTTTTTTACAGCCGCCTCTGAATCCAGACTGCCTTCTAGAAGATTTTTCCAGTCGAGTTTTGCGTAAGACTTACCGGTAAGCTCCTGATTAATTTTTTCATTCTTTAGCAGGCGGACCAACACACGATACTTGGTTTCACCCTCATCGCCGTAGCCAAGAAGTTGAAATAGATCCCAGGTGTTGTAAATTGTCTTATGCTCCGGATCCTCTACCCAACCCTCAACTTGTTTATCTTCGGGCTCCAGCTCGACTAACGCGTTACGGTTATAGACAGGTATCTCAACTTGGTGCCGCTGAAAATAATCGTCCAGCTGATCCATCAAAAGCTCTGCTGCCTGCAAATGCTCATAATATTCTTCAAGCGGCGAAACAGACACGGCCTGCTTTTTAGGCGCACGTGCCGCAGCGGCGGCTTCAGGATCTTCGCCCAGCTTGTAAGACTCAAATGTCGACCCCGCAAGTTTCTGGGCGTATTCCAGAATCTGAACGCCCAGCGTCGTGGCTTGAACCCTAAAATCCCTCTCCGCCTGCTGAACATTCCCGCTTTTTTGCATGACGTCAAACATTTTTTGGACGGTGCCGCGATAACCGATATTCGTTTCGGTTTTAGGATATTCATGGCGAAACACTTGATTACCGGCAGTATCCTTCAATTCCAAAAAGGGCAGAGAAACTTCGGTGCCGAGATTGATCTCCAGCGTTCCTTCAGTCCCTTCGAGTACAAGGTAATAGGCGGTCGTGTGCGTTCCCTTGCCCGCGCCAAAATCGACCTGCACGTCCTCGTCAGCCGTCGCGCCCTTGATTTTTCCGCGAATCCCCGCATAGGTTTCAGTGCCGGGAGGCGCTCCTTCATAACGGGATAATAAGATATCTTCCGGTGACATTTCCAGATTCTTGAAGCTAAGCCCAAATCGTTCCGCAAACATTTCACCGGCGGCAATGAGATGCGGCCCCATATCCATGCCAAGCCCTCCACCGCTTACCTCCGGCACCAGCAGCCATTTGCGGTCCTTTTCTACAGGTTGGCTCTCCACCATACGGCCCCGAATGGCTTTTAATTTCCCAATTTTATTTTCGTCCAGCACTTTCAAGGCTTCCTGTGCCGAGGGGTTGTCAAAAAAGAAATCAATCGCGAATATTTTTTCCGGATGCTGGCGGTAAAGTTCAATCAGCTGCTGAACATGTTCAGGAAGCACAATGGGTTTTTCGACAAAAACATCCAGGCCGTTATCCGTGGCCCATTTCATGATGTCGAAATGAGTATCCGGACGCGTCAAAATCAAAACACCGTCGGGCCTGTTAGCGGGGTCAATCTTGTATTCCTGCGCCAGTGTGTAGCTCGTATAGGGAAGTTTTCTTTCACGAATAAGTTCCCACGCGCGCTCTTCAGGCACTAAATCCAGCGCGTGAAACTCGATTTGATATTGAGCACTGTACTGGTTGAGGTATTCCAGATAAAAACGCGGCACCACCGCGCCAAGGCCGCCGTAGACCAGCAGCGTTCTTTTGCGCGGAGCTTCGACCTCAGCCATGTTTTTAATCGGTGAGCTGTTGCGAACTTCCGAGCGGACGGAGAAAAGATGGACGTTTTTTTTCTTGTCGCCGAGAATTTGACCGAGGGCCGCATTCAGTTTTTGACGGTAGCCGGGCATTTCGTCCCACAGCGAGCTGTCCAGCGCCACGGATTGTTTTCTCTGCAGTTTGGGGTCCACTTTTTTCATGGCTGCCGTAATCGCAACCGCCAAAAAGACGGCCGAGCGCGTGACCACGGCGTCAACAATGTCGCGAACGGCTTTTCTTTCAGCCGCCGTTGATTTTTTAATTCCAAGGTCTTGGAGAATTTGATTGATTTCAAACAAACCGGATTTTTTGTCCCGCAGAATTTCGGAAAGAATAAGAGGATGCAAAGCATCCCGGTATGCGCTGAAAGCCCGCGGAATTTTCTGATCTTTAAAAATCAGCCCCTCTTTCATAAGGTGATTGATTTCAAGCTGGACCTGCGCAGCTAGATATTTACTCGAAATAAATTTTTCAAATAAATGCTCGCTGGGGTTTGTGGACTTCGCGTCAACGGCACGGTCAATGTCTGTCAGGATACTCAACAACAGCGCATGCGGTTCGGAAAAAGGGGCATCTCCATGCGCGCCCATTTCCATATTGATCGCTTCAGTTCCGGAAGCGCTCTGCACTATCAGAATCTTTTTCAGCTGTTCATAGTAAGCCTCATTGAAGCCCGTTGAGGCGACCACGCTGACGGTCGTGCGGGGATCCCGCAGACGCCCGCGTTTCAAAGCGCGGGTCGTGTCATTCTGAATCACGGTAATCCGCACTTTTTTGGGATCGATGCCCCTGCGTTCCAGAGCCGCATGAATCAATGCCACCGGATCCTGGCCCACAATCTCCGGAATATCCCAGCCTTTGTTCCAGCTGAGAATTTTCCCCTTATTCATTCCTGTAAGTTTAGCTGGGAATGACCAGGTCAATTCAACGTCAATCGTTTCATCGCCTTCGACGACCTCTGCGATACTTGCGGCAATACGGTCTGTCAGTTTGATGCCATTTGTTTTTTCAGCCGGAGTAAAAGCCAGCGGCTCTGCTTCACGGACAACACTAAGAGCGCCCTTGGCCGTTTGTTTTGTACGCACAGCCCGGATATTGGTTCCGCCCGCATCCACATCAATAAAAACACGGTCTTTGCGCGCAGCCTTCGGCGGCGCCTGGAAATTGCGCAGCATGACTCCATTTTTACCCGCTAATTCACGGTCCGCGACAACACCCAGAGCATTAAGAAGTTGTTCTTGAAAATCCACATCCACGGCATACTCTGTCCGAAATTCTTCTACAGCTTGATCGAGCTCTGCTCCGGGCTCGGGCGACGAAAGGGCCGTCTGTAATTTTAATAAAGGACGGAAGTGTCTAATCGCTGCTTGTTCTCCCTCGTTAAGAGCGTCCTGCGGATCCAGCACAGCCGCGGACATAATCGGAGAACCCTCACTTTGAATATTCGCCAGCACAAATTTAAGACCCGCCGGAATCTTCTGCAGGTTGGCGGTGAGGGCTTGGCGGAATTTTAAAATTTTCCGCTGCAAAAAGCGCCGTCTTTTTGGATCTTGAGTGGCTGCAATTTCCTGCAGAATGGCACTAACACTCCCTGAAGACCCAACCACGCCTACCGCACCATGGGCCAAAGCAAAATCAATGTCACCTTCATTTCCCGTGTACACAGGAACCTTCGTTGCCGCATATCCCTTTAAAATTTCCCGGCTGCCGGAACTGTCTTTAATGGCGGCGATCACCCCTTTTCTTCCAAGCAAGTCCACGACGTGGGCGCCGATATTCAAACCTTTGACCTTATGAAGCGCCGGATTGTTATACAACGCCAGCGGCAAACCAATTTGGGCCAGCTCTTTTATTCGAGGCGCAATCTCGCGATTACTCTTAAGATAAAAAAGAGGCGCCACCACAAGAGTATCCGCACCTGCCTTTTGTGCGATTCGCGCATTTTCCAAAGTTTCTGTTTGATCGGCACCGGTTACGTTGGCAAAAACAATAAAGCCGCTTTTCTTGGCTTCTTCGGTAAGAATCTGAATCGCCGATTGTCTCAATTTTTTATCCATGACGTGAAATTCACCCGTCGCACCCACAACAAAGAGGATTTTTGCGTTCAGGGTTTTGAGGTATTCTATGTAGCGTTTCACGGCCTGCCGGCTCACCTGGAGCACACCGCCTCTTCGAACGAATGGCGTCACGATCGGAATAATATTTGTGCCCGGCGAACGGAAATCAATCGGGGTCAATATCTCAGCCGATGGAGTCTTCGCCGTCCGCATTTCGGAACGCGATGGCGGGGTAAATATGACACGCTTCATTCGTTCTGCACGCACTCCCATGACTTGGGCAATGTCTGGAAATGAGTTTCCAAAGCCCCCGGCAAGTTCCCCGACCAGCGGCGCAACGACCTGGGTAAAAGTTTTCGCAACACGGATTTTCTGATTCGTCACCGGACTTTTTGAAACAGGTGCTTTTGAAGCGTAGTAGAAAGTGTTGTATCCCCCGGCCCAGGGCGCGAGGTATTGCAAAATACGGATAGGCGGAAGCCCTCGCTCGCGCGAAAGTTCGCTTAATACTTCCATGTTCATGCGCGTTGCCGTGCGGTGATGCGGATGGCTGTCTTCAGGATGAGGAAGAATCAGGGTCCAGGGTATGCTGCCAGCACGAATTTTTTGTTCGTGAACTGCTAGAAACTGCTCGTAATGTTTACGAAGCACGGCTTTATCCTGCTGATACAAGGCTTCAAACACATCCTCAGGAACGGACCTGCGCAAAGCATGCGGGAAACTGCCGATGGGCAAATCGAACCATTCGGTTTTCATTTGACCAGGAAGACCTGCTGACATTATTTTCGTGGCATCCTCAAGCTCCTTTTCTCTGATCATTCTGCGGATGAGCGCGTAAAGACTCGGATTATCCAGAGAGTCGCCTGTTTGCCAGTTACGAATCATCGCTTCTAGCGCCTTACGGTCTGAGAAAATTTTGTTTTGCGCCTGCAATTCGCTGAAAGTTGCAGCGTCATAGCCCGGGTTTACGCTCTGAAGAATGCGGGTATAAATCTCATAGTAATTTGCAAGGGCCGCATAAAAGGAATTGCCGGGAACAAAGTCTGTCTTGAGTTTCCGTATGCCCCACTCAATTTCTTCAGAGGTCAAACCGGCAGCAGCATTCGCATCCGCAACACCGCTCTTGGTCTCGCTGCCCCGCCCATGGACCCAGTTTTCCACTTCATGGCCTTCACGCAAA
>CAYMUZ010000108.1:0-6282 GCA_964393875.1 uncultured bacterium
GGAGCTTTCACATTCAAACCCGAAAGCGCTTTCAAAACAGCTTCTGTGGCGGCAAAATGTGTGGCCAATCGGGCAGCGCTTTGTGTTTTGGCCGCATAGCAATGCCTCAGCTCTTTGGACGTATAAACCCTATTCAAAAAAGAGCCATGCTTTTCCAGCTTTAATTGCCGGAAACGCTGAATGCGTTCCATATCAATGCCAATACTCGTATCCTTGATTGATTTCCTCGCCAGACTCGGTATTTTATCATTAAGTATTCTATCATTAAGTAGCATTAGTAGTCAATGGATATCACCAGAGATCTATGGGTTGTTTTGCAATTTGAAAATAATAAAGCGGTCATTTTCTTGAAGCACGGAAAAGTGGGTCCGTAAATAGTGATGGAATTGGCGGCGTTCATTCAGAGTTTCCAAATCCGTGGTCACAAAAAAAGAGGCCCCTTTTTCCCGGAAATGCTCGATATTCGCAATCAGACGGCTTTCATCCTTGCTTAGAAGATCGAATTCCCACCCTTTGCGGGCGCAGTAATAAAGGAGCGCGGAGCCGGGCCTGAAAGAAGCGATCACAAGACTATTTTTAGGCGCAAGTTTATTCACGGCCGTACCGGCTTCCACCACGGCCCAAAGCCGTTCGGGAAGAAAATAGAGTCCCCGGTAAAAATAGAGCGTGTTCACCAGTACCGCTGTCCAAAAAGGAATGGCGAATACCACCTTCGTCAAAAGCGCTTTCCATCGGGCGTGATGCAAAATGCGAATAACGCCGCGGGCGACAAAAAAGGATGCCGGCGGCACGAAAGGCAATTGATAATAAGAATGCTCGATGGAAATTCTCCAAAAAAACAGCATATACAACAACACGGACACAAACCACGCATAAAACAAACGATCCTTTTTATCGTTGGAAGAAGGCCAAAATCCTGCAAAAAACAGCAAGCTTCCCGGTAGCGTCAATAAATGAACAAAAAATATTTTTGCGAATTGCAGAATATACGGCAAAGTAAACAGCTCCCATACATAACGGTACGACGGCCCGCGATCATAATGAATCGTCGAATAATAAAGCGGCTGCGATTGACCCTGATACCACATCGCGGCGTACCATAAAAGCGCCGACAACGAGATAAGCGCATAAGCGTAATTTTTGGCCTGCCGAAAAACAGAAGGGTCTTGAAATTTTAAAGCGATGGCCAGAAGCGGCATTGCCAAATGCAGCGTATACGCCTTATTCGCGATTGCCAGCCAGAAAAAGAAAGTGGAAAAAACCCACCAGCGTTTTTTAAAGCTGACATGATACTCATAAAAAGCGTAAACCGCTCCCACCGAAGCAAACAAAGCGGTCATATCCGGCTGAATCGAGCGGCTCAACGCAACGCTCATCGGTGAAAACGCGGCAAAAATAAGCGCAAAAAGCGCCAGGCGCGCATCGTAAATACGCCGTATGAGGCCGTATAAAAAAAGAAGCGTGCCCAGCGAAAAAAAGACGGATACCGAACGTGCCGCCCATTCCTGCACACCGCCCACAAGCCAATAAGCGATGGCCATCAAATATGAATACACCGGCATTTCTGCATTGAACAAAGAAGGGCCGTTGCCGTTCAGGTCGATTTCGGGATAAAAAAATTGAAAGCCATGCTGATAAAAATTTCGCACCATCATGGCCACCACGGACTGGCGCGTGATGTTGTTGTAAGGCTCAAGAAATGGGAGGTTAAGATGGTAAACCCGCAAGGCTAACGCCAAACCAAGCACTGCAAAGACGATTCGGGTTTGCTTGAGGGAATTCATGTCTGTTAGGAGTTTTTCGTAGCAAGATTTCTTTGAATAATTCTTAGATAACCCAGAGTATTTTCCACAATTCTCATCTTACTGCTACCCCTTCGGTTCTCATTATTCAAAATCATCGGCACCTCTTCGATTTTAAAACCAAGTCTTCCAAGCCGGATTAATATCTCCACGACAAACGAAAACGTTTTTTCTTCAGAAAAGCTACCATAGGTCTCGAGAACTTTGCGAAGCGCGGATGGGCGGTACGCCCGGTAAAATGAGCTCAACGTTTTCAAACCCTTCATCGAAAAAAGAGAGGTGATCAAAGTATTCGCACACCGGCTTAAGAGAACGCGGTGCCAGGGATTACCGCGCATGCGCCCCCCGCGGGCATGACAAGAGCCTATCACGACATCTGCGCCTTGCTCGATCTTTTTCAAAAGAAGCGGAAGAATTTCAAGGTCGCTGGTGCCGTCCGACTCCATCGTCACGATGACATCCCAGTTTTTTGCGATTGAGATCGCGTGAACAAGTCCCTCGCGAAAAGCCTCTCCAGCGCCCCGATTGGGGTGATAACTGATCAGCGTGACCGGAAGCGACTGCGCCTTAGTTTCACGTGTCACGATCTGGGCTGTTTCGTCGGAGCTTCCGTCGTCCACGATAATCTGACGATAAAGGATCTCGTGATCGGCGCAGGTGCGATGGGTTCTGTCAATCAATTTTCCAATATTGAGTTCTTCGTTATACGCAGGTGAGACAAAAATAACCATGGCAAATATTATTCTCCTAGCAAATCCCCCACTCGGATATTCAAGATTTCCACCAATTGTTCGGCGGGCATCTCTTTTTTATTCACGCAAACCCGATCAATCAAAATGGAACCGTCATTCGTGGCGACGCAAATCCCCTCCCCAATCTCTAAGACCGTCCCGGCCAGCCGGCCCCCTTTGGCCCGCAAGCCCTGTTTGACATTCAAAATGTCAAACGACCTGCCGCGGTGACCGGTCCGAGGCCATTGAAAAGGCGGAAAAATAAAAGCGCGAATCCAATTGAAAAGGCTCAGCGTGTCGCAATCCCAGTAAACATCGGATTTAGAGAAATCGATGGAGCCTTTGGAGTAATAAAGCGCTTTTTCGGGGTCCTGTGGAATGCGGGGGTTCGTGCCTGACAAAATGGTATCCAGAGTCTCCTTAAGAAGCCGGATCGCACTATCGGTGCATTTTTCATAAAGGGTCTAGGCCGTATCTTGCGGATCGATGTTAAAACGGTCCACAGCAATAATGTCCCCACTGTCAATTCCCGAGTCGATATAATGGAGTGTAACCCCCGTTTCCTCTTCCCCGTTCATAATTTGCCAGGTGATGGTCGAAACTCCCCGGTATCGCGGAAGCGGGCCAAAATGGAGATTGATGCCCGCCCTGCGCGGGATACGCAGAATTGGTTTTTTGAGTATGAAATCGTACTGGAAAGAAAATATAAAGTCTGGGTCAAGCTCTTTGATCTTCTGGACAATCTCGCTGCCGTTTATTTTTTCAGGCTTGACCACTGGAACGTGATACGCATCAGCCGCTTTGGCAAAAGAGGGCTGCCATCCATCCCGGCCGGTATCTGTGGGAACTGCGACAGCCAGCAGCACTTGAGCGTCCTTATGCCCACTCAACACTTTCAAGCACTCCACGCCGACTCTGTTTTTCCCCATCACGACCGCACGCGATTTCATCGACACCACCGTGCAAATCTCTGATTCGCTAAAGACAATACGAGCCCCATTGAGTCCAAAGAGTTCTCAAGATATATTCGCCAGCGCGGCCGTCTCCGAACAACGCGGGCCGCTCTCCCGGAGGATCAAAATTCTGTATCGCCCATTGAATCTTGTCGGGTTGGCTCCCGGCGACAAATTCATAGCCAAGAGCGTGCATTTTTTTAAACCACACGAACGTCACAAGCGATATCACGGGTTTCCCGCAGAGATAAGCCTCGCGGCGCAACCCGCCACTGTCTGAGATGACTTTACGACAGCCGCAGAGAAGTTTCAGCATGTCCAAATATCCTTGTGGTGGAAGTATTTTAATGGTCTTGGATCGCTCCAGTCTCTCCAACAAACCGTGCTTCACGAGTGATTCTTTTGTGCGCGGATGAACCGGAAAAACCGTCGGAAACCCGATCTTTTCAACCGCATCAAGGATGGCGGATAGTTTTTTTGGATCGGCGGCATTCTCCTGCCGATGACACGTGAGTAAATCATAAGGCCCTCGTGAAACAGCCACGTGATTCTCCTGTCGCACCATTTGAAGAACATCTAGCGTGATATCCCCCAGCATAAAAATAGATTCCTTCGAAATCCCTTCCGCGAGCAAGTGGCCTTCGTCTTCAGGGGTGATGGGAAAAATCCAGCGCGACAGATGGTCGGCAAGCCGCCGGTTGATCTCTTCGGGGTTGAACCTCTCATCGCATCGGATGCCCCCCTCGAAATGCGCCACAGGCACCTTCTTTTTTGTCGCCGCCAGGGCCGTATAAAAAGCGGTGTCTGTGTCTGTGTTGGACAAGACGATGTCCGGCCGGAACCGGTCGATGCAACCGAGAATATAATCCAAAAGGCTCTTGGCGACGGAGCCTTGGCTCGTGCGGTCCACATGATTGCTTTGATCCGCAACCGGAATATTCAGGTCTTTGATAAACCGGTCCGCCATTTCTTCGCCGAAATTCTGCTGGGTCGGAACAACCAAAAATTCCAAATCTTTGAAAAGCGGGGCGCGGCGGCAAAAGGCGAGATTTTTGATGATTTCGGGACGCGTGCCTACGAAAGAGACGATCTTCATAAGGCCATCCTGCCGGCACGCGTTTCTTTCAAAGATTTGTCCATCTTGCACAAAGTCCGCACAACGCGAAGGGCATTTTCTCCATCGGTTAAAGGCTTTTTTCTGTGAATGACGCAATCTAAAAAATGCTCGGACTGAATCCGGAGAGGCTCCTGCATTTTGACGTTCGGGCTGATGATATCTCCGTCCCTCAAGAGATATTTGTATTCGCCGAAATTCGAGACATCGTGATCCAGCGAAATTCCCCTTTGGAACAATCGCACGGGCTCAAGCGTGTTTAAATCATCAAACAGGATCCGACCTTTACTGCCCACCACCTCCGCGGTTCTTTGCTTATCTGAGTCCGCCCAGCTCACATGAATGTGGCCCAGCAATTCTTTCCGGTATTGAAGAATGATGAATGCGGCATCATCACGATCCGCGCTCAAAAATCGCAACCCAAATGCCTTCACGTCCACCGGCTCGGCATCCAGCCAATAATTGAAGATCGAGATATCGTGCGTCGCCAAATCCCAGGACACATCCACATCTTCACGAATCAAACCTAAATGGCTCCTCACGGCCTTGAGGTAATAGATGGAGCCGATTTCACCCGCGCTGATCAACTCTTTCACTTTCCGCACGGCAGGGTTATACAAAAAAGTGTGCCCCACCATCAAGATGCGATTCAAATCTTCCGCCATCTGGGTCAGTTTTTCACCTTCATCCACTTTGAGCGCAAGCGGCTTTTCAACCAACACGTCCTTGCCCGCCTGGAGGCATTTCTCCACCAGCGAATAATGCGTTTGCGCGGTTGTGGCAATCACGACGGCTTGCGTCTTTTTGTCCTTCAAAATATCGTTCATGGAATCCGTGACCGTTATATGCGGGTAACGTTCCTGGACAAATCCGAGATTACTCCCCTTTAAATCGCAACACCAACTGACCCGGTTTTTTTGAATTTCATTGAAAATACGGACATAATTGCGGCCCCAATGGCCTATTCCGCAAATCGCGACATTGATTTTTTGGGAGGAATTCATGGCCGATAAAAATCCGCTATCTTTTGACACACAAAATCCACCTGCCCTAAGGTCATCTCGGGATACATCGGCAAAGACAGGACTTCACGCGAGGCTTTCTCGGTCACGGGGAAATCCCCTTTTTTGTAGCCGAAATGTCGGTAGGCCTTTTGCAGATGAATCGGTATCGGATAGTGTATGCCCGTCCCAATGCCTTGAGCCCCCAAATAATCCTTCAGCGCATCACGCCGTTCCGTGCGAATGACGTACAAATGATAAACATGGAAATACCCCGGTTTCTTCAACGGCAGCCGGATGGCGCGAATCGACGAAAGCTTCTCGACATAACGTTGCGCGATCCGGTTTCGTTTGCGGTTCCAATCGCGTAAATGCTTTAATTTGACCGCTAAAATCCCTGCTTGCAGGGTATCCAACCGGCTATTGAATCCTTGCGTTTCGTGGTGATATTTGACCGTCGACCCGTAATTTCTCAACGATAGCAATTTTTTATAAAACTCCTTTTGGGAGGTCGTGACAATACCTCCGTCGCCGAACGCGCCGAGATTTTTACTGGGATAAAAACTGAAACAGCCCAGGTCCCCCAAACTCCCGCATCTTTCTTCTCCGATCGCCGCGCCATGGGCTTGAGCGGCATCCTCTATCACGGCGACACGACCGGCGTGACAAACCTGACGAATG
>CAYMUZ010000109.1:0-4957 GCA_964393875.1 uncultured bacterium
AGGGGGCCGGACACCCTGTTTTATTCCAGGCTGTTTTCTATGGGGTTGCGATGACGGGTGCTATGGCGCTGGCGCATCTTAGCTGGAATCTCTATGAAAAAAAATTCCTCGCACTGAAGAAATATTTTGTCTAAGAATCAGTGGGGATGTGTTGTCCGGGCCCCGATGTTCTTAAAAGGGGTTCGAGGACAGGGGAGAGGGCTAGGGCGACGAGGCGGTGTCCCTCCTCATTCCAATGACCCGTGTGGGCGCCGTATTCCCAGTAACCATTGGTTCCCATGGTGTCCCAGTATTTGAAATGCAGCGGGCGCTTTGTGGTGAGAAAGTGTTCGCGAAATAAGAGATCTAGCCCTAAATAAAGGATTCCCTCGGAGGCGGCGAAGGCGCCGAGATCCTGGTCGAAAAAATGGGAGTTGAAACTTCCGTCAGTCTTTTTAAATTTATCGTCCTCTTCAGGCAAGTACGACGGCAGATCGACATTGACCAGCATGAAACGGATTCCGTGGAGTGCACAAAGTTGCCGCATCTCGCGCAACAGCCGTTTGCTGAGCGCGTAATTTCTGACATAGTGGGAATCCGGATTTTGGGTGGCTAGGCTTAAATAACCTTTGAGTTTCCCTTCAGCACCCGTTTCCTTTGTCATGATGCCGTTTTTCTGTGCATAGAAAATACGCTGAAGAATGATCAATCGCTCTGCCAGCAGACTGATCAGCGCCGAGTGATGTTTCAGCGGGTTAATGAGTTTTTTGATTTTGTATTCTCTGGAATTCTGAAAATGGGTGTCCAGCTGAAGTTCACCGGTGTCCGCTTGGACGGTGTAAAAAGGCCGCATCAAAGAGAGAGAGGTTGAAGGGGCCAAATCTCCAATGTCATTGATCGCAAAATAAAAAAGGACGACAACATCGGGCTGGAACTGCAAAATGTCCTTCTTGAGAATCAATAATTCTTCGCTTTGAGTATTGCACGAACGTCCGAAGTTCATGACTTCCACGGAGTGTCCGAGCCGCTGCGTCATCTCTTTTTCCATGATCGCCGCAGTGGTTTTCTCGCGAGCCACTTGTAGGGCCTCAACGTAACTGTCGCCGAGAAGTGCAATTCGGGCCGTCTGTTTAGGCTTTTCTATAGACCAGTCGCGGTCTCTCCAGCCGAATCGGTTAATCTCGAAACGGACCGGGTGCTCATTTTCATGGACATACCAGTAGTCTTTTCCAGGCGCGAGACGCCAGCCCAGGAGTGGGTCGGGATTCGACCATGAAATGCGCGCGCCCAGCCAGTGGGTTTGTCGCAGCACGATTTCAAGAATTCCGAGCGCCGCCAGAAGCGTCAGGCACAGCAGTAGAATATTCTGGAGATCTTTTTTTTTCATGAGAAAAGCACGGCTTTCTTTTTATGGTATGATGCCACTTATCGGCTGTTAAGGCTCTGTTTCTTATCTCAAAATAAGTGCATTATGACAATCCTTTTTCCTGAAGCGCCCCTCCATCCCGAAAGTACCGAGATGCTAGGTATTCGTGTGCACCGGGGCGGCGTGGCGGATCTCCACACGTTCATCTGCCGCACGATTCGAAGTCACCAGCGTGCTGTTGTGGCACACGTCAATCTGCATGCCGTGTCGCTGGCTTATCACCAGACCTGGTTCCGTAATTTCTTGAGTAAGGCCCAGTTTGTGTACTGTGACGGCGAGTCTGTGCGGTGGGCTGCAAAAACTCTTAAAAAACCTGTTCCCACCAAAGTGGGCTTTACACGCTGGATCTGGGATTTGGCGAAACTGTGCGACAAGGAAGGTTTCCGGCTCTTTTTACTGGGCGCTCGACCTGGGGTAGCGGAAGAAGCGGCCAGGCGCTTTAAAGCAAGCTATCCCACCCTGGCGGTGGCCGGAACCCAACAGGGTTATTTTGATCATCAGGGCGCCGCCAATCGGCAGGTGATCGAGCGAATCAACCAGGCGAGGCCGGATGTGGTGGTGGTTGCCTTTGGAATGCCGCTTCAGGAAAAGTGGATTCAGGACAACTGGGCTTTTCTCGAACGGGGTATTTATTTACCAGGCGGCGGAGTGCTGGACTATGCGGCGGGGTGCAATGTCAGCGCGCCGTTGTGGCTGATCCATCTGCATCTGGAATGGCTTTTCCGTATTTGGAGGGAGCCCCGCCGGCTCTGTCAGCGCTACTTTACGGAAATTCCCCTTTTTTTTCTACGCGTTTTTTCTGAAAAATTAAAGCAGATTTTTACTTAGCGCCGATCCCGAACAACACCACCGGAATCGTTTTGAGACAAAGTTTAAGATCCAGTAGCAGCGACCAGCGGTCAATGTACTCGAGATCCAGCCGCATCCATTCCTCAAAATTTACAATTTGGTTACGGCCTTCCACCTGCCAAAGACAAGTTAACCCCGGGCGCATGCTGAGCCGACGCCTTTGCCAGGGCTTGTAACGTTTGATTTCTGAGGGGATGGGCGGGCGTGGCCCGACAATGCTCATGTCGCCTCTTAAAACATTGTAGAGCTGGGGCAGTTCATCCAAGCTGAATTTGCGAAGCATTTTCCCAAAGCGGATTACACGCGGATCATGGGTCATTTTAAATGCCGGTCCGGACATCTCATTGTGATGCTGCAGCGCCTCGAGACGTGATTCGGCATCGACGACCATGGTGCGGAATTTATACAGCGAGAAAATTCGTCCGTTGCGGGTTCCGCGAATTTGCTTGAAGAGAACCGGGCCGCGCGAACTCCATTTTACCAGAATCACAATGGCCAAAAAGAGCGGTAACAGAAGGACCATGAGTGTCGCGGAGACCAAAATGTCGAGAAAACGTTTGAGAATCAACTGACCAATTTTATCCGGAGTTGTTTGGTAGGTGATGAAAGGCTGGTCGTGTAGTCCGCTGAAGCGCACCTTGGAAATCAGGGGCGTGTAAAGATCCATGGCCACGTTTACTTTTTTGCCGAGCTGTTCGCAGTAAAGAATCGTTTCTTCAATATTTTCCAGCCATGAGCGGGGCACGACGAACACGACTTCGTCGACAATGGACTGCTCAAGAATTTCAGGGAGTTTCTCAAGGGTTCCGATCACGCGATGCCCGAGCACCTCGCTTCCGACCAAAGACTCCTCTTTGTCGAGGAGGCCCTGAATACGCAGCCCCCACTCGGGGTGCAATGCCGCTCGCTTCAGAAACAATTGGGCGCGTTGGCCGGTGCCGACCACAAGCAGGTGACGCAGGTTATGCCCCCGCTGACGCAGAGTCCTCAGTGTACGCAAAAGCAATAGCCGTTCGGCAGAAAGAAAGATGCAGGCGGCAATAAAATTCAATATAATCAAACTGCGGCTGACAAAATCCAATTTAAGTAAAAAAGCAAGGCTGGTAAATACCAGCAGACTCGTGCTACCCGCCAAAACGATTTCACGCAGAATTTCAGGGGTATTTTTTCCGCGTGTATGCTGATAGCTGCCGACCATGTGCAATGAAACAGTCCAAGCGGCAAGGATAACCGGAAACATGCCCAGGTAGCTTTTAAGCGGGTAGGTTTTGTAAAAATGAGCAACATGCCAACCGGTGGCGACATCGTAAAAATGATTGCGCAGAAGGTGGCTGAGGTAAAACGCGGCGCCGATTAAAAGGATATCGAGTGTCACCATGACGAATCTTAAGATCTTATCGTGTTCTCTCAGCATAAAGCTCCATGCGAGGCGGTTGTTTTTTTATCTCCTGTAGGCCATGCAAAATTATAGCATTTTAAACAACCCTGCGTAAAAAGGCAGGCTTTTAAGGAAGGTTTCGGGCAGTAGTTTGAAACGACAGGAAAGGTTACGAGCGGACGATTTTTTTCAGGATAATGCCGTGTCCAGAACCCTTTACGGCTTTGACGATGGCGGCATGATTCCAGAACGGTTGAATCTTGGAGATAAGGCTCTCCAGCGAGTTGCCGCCCCGTACGACCTGGGTTCCGTCTAGAGCATTATAATTTTTGCCGTCACGAAAAATGCAAACCGTATGCCCATAACCTTTGCCGTAAATATTGAGCATAAACGCCTGCGTTCCGTTAGCCTTAAAAATTTCATAAGCGAAAAGCGCAAAATCTTCACAATCACCGCGGCCCGAAGCCAGCAACTCAGAGGGCGACTGCCAACGGTCTTCCGTGCCAAATTGTGTTTGATCTGATTCCGTTTGAAAATGGCGCCAGATGAATTTTGCAATGGCATCCGGAGAATTAAGATCGGAAGCGAGGGCTTGGAATGTCGGAAGGCCTACGAGAGAGGCTTCAGAGCGGCCGGGGAGCGTCAAGCTTCCCAGACTCAAAAAGAATGCAATCCATAAAAATTTTGTGAACTTTTTCATGCCGAATAGCGCCTCTCCTTGAAAGCGTTAAATCCGGCCAAATCGTTTGTGGTCTATGGCAACCCAGCCATCCCCCTGTTTGCGCACCTGCACTTGTGTGCAGATACCTTGCTGCGAAGGTCTAATGCGACACCTTCGTTAGCACAGGGGACCCGTCGGCTTTGCGTCCCCGAATTACTTCGGGTTTGCCTTTTTCAATAAACCGCATGAAAAAGTCCACCACTTGCAGATTTGGCAACCCAGCCATCTCCTTAGTACAGGGGAGACCCGTTGGCTTTGCGTCCCAGAATTACTTCGGGTTTGCTTTTTTCAGAATCCTCGTGAAAGAGCGGTACATCTATTAGTAAAGATAGCACATGGGGGCGTTCTGTCAAATTGCAGCCGATAGTTTATCCCGATTGGCTCTTAACCCCTTGTCAATAAATAACTTGGGAAGATGAGCACCGCTCGAATGAATTGACAATGCCCGGGCAGCGTTGCTAAAATGCACCACTTTTATCTTCATCGGAGGCTTTTGTGGCTACTCACAGCATTTCTGAAATTATCGAAGACATCAAAGCGGGGCGTATGGTCATTATGTCGGACGATGAGACTCGCGAAAATGAAGGCGATCTTGTCATGGCCG
>CAYMUZ010000110.1:0-4744 GCA_964393875.1 uncultured bacterium
CCGGCTTTTGCATGGTGAAGCAGTGAGCCTGGGTATGCAGGCAGCCTCTTTTTTGTCAGTTGAGCTTGGGCAGTGGTCTGCGAATGACGCTCAGAGGCAGACGAATCTCTTAAAGGCTCTTGGACTTCCGGTTTCTTTACAGGGGCTGCGCATTCGCACTGCACAAGTGGTTGATGCGATGGGGCACGACAAGAAAAAAAAGGCCGGTCGATTGCGATTTATCCTGCCGACGGGCATGGGGGCCGTAATGATGCGCAGCGATGTTTCAACGGCGATGATTCGCAGAGCGATCCATCAGTTGGGAGGGCTTGGGGCATGAAAGGATTTTGGATGTTCGCCGGAGGATTGATGATCGGCTTTTGTTTGGTGCAGGGCGTCGCTTATTTGAATCAATACTATCTCTGGGTTCTTTTTTATCATGGGTGAGGGAACGGCTGTGGCATTGCCGCCGAATCAATTACAAGAGCTACTGCGGGTGAATGGGGTTCTTGGGGCCCCAGCGCATCGCGCCTTTGTGGGATTGCTTCGCCAGGGGCTTTCGGTCGGGGAGGCTCTGGGACAGTTGGTGGAGTGCAGGTTTGTCGCGAACTTACACGCGGGCAGTGTCTTGGATCCGGCTAGAGAAATGGATCAATGTGCCCATCAGGGTATTCGGCTTGTGGCGTATCAAGATGAAGAGTATCCCGCCAATTTACGGCTTTTAGACGATGCTCCGCTGGTGCTTTATGTGCGCGGCCGTTTGCTTACGGCGGATGCACAGGCTGTGGCGGTTGTGGGATCAAGACTTCCGAGTGTGTATGGGCGGACTCACGCAGAGCGGTTAGGTAAAGAGTTGGCGGAATCGGGATTGACCGTGGTTTCCGGTCTTGCGCAGGGTATTGATCAGGCCGCGCACCGGGGTACCCTCAGTGTCCCGCATGGCAGAACGCTGGCGGTGTTAGGCAGCGGGTTGGATCGACTCTACCCGAAAGGCAGTGAACTTTTAGTGGAAGCGATTGCAAGTCAGGGGGCTGTGCTGAGTGAGTTTGCGCTTGGAACGGAACCGCAGGCTTGGAATTTCCCGCGGCGCAATCGGATTATTTCGGGGCTTTCTCGGGGAGTGCTTGTGGTTGAAGCCCATTTAAAAAGCGGATCCCTCATCACCGCGCGTCTTGCGGCGGAACAGGGCCGCGAAGTTTTCGCCATGCCGGGGCCTGTTGATCATTGGACTTCGCGCGGCACGCACCAACTTTTACGTGAAGGGGCGGCGCTCGTGGAATCGGCCCAGGATGTGGTTCAGGCGCTGGCGTATGCCCTGAAACCATTCCAGAGAGAGCTTCCGTACACGGCTATTTCGGGTGATAGACCCAAAAAAAAAGTCATTGCAGCAAACAAACCCAGCTCTTGGGTGCTTCAATCTCTTAAAGCGGGGCCTCTTTTTTTCGACGAGCTGATTGGCCATCAATCAGAAATCCCTTCAGCTGCGGTTAAATCTGAGAGCCTTTTTGCCGAATTGCTGGAACTGGAAATGTCTGGCTGGGTGCGCAAGCAGGAGGATGGCCGCTTTGCCCTCGCTCGAGCGGGGTAAAGCTGATTGCAATTCACCCCTAACTAGGGTAAAGTATCCAAGGGAGACAGTCGATGTTTTCCAAAGTGTTTCGTGGCTTTCTGTTGCACTATTTTTATTTAGCTCGAGTAACCTGAGGATTGAAAGGAGTTTACTATGGTTGACGCAGTCACAGGAAGCCCCGTGGTGGGCGGGCAGGCTCCCAAGGGCAAACGGTTTGCCGCGGGTGTGATTGATTTGGTTTTAATTCCGATTGTGCTAGGTCTTATCGTGGGTTTGTTACTTGTAGCGGCACCGGATACAGTGCGGAGCGTCCTGTTGGTGATTGTGAATATTGCGTGGTTGATTTTTCGTGACGCCGTTTATTCGCCGGGCCGCGCCATGGTGGGGCTTAAGCTGATTTCTCTCAAGGGGGATAAAGTCACTCTTCTGCAGGCGGCGGTGAGGAACGTGTTGCTCGTCATCCCGTTTGTGCTGGTCGTCGGTTATATCGCTGAAATCGTTTCCCTAGTTGCTAAAGGCGTTCGCATTGCGGATGGCTGGGCGAAGACAAGGGTTGTTGAAAAGTAATTTCCGAGTGTGTTTTTTGAATCCCCCCCTGGCCGTTTTTGTCAGGGGGGGTTTCTATTAGGGATGGACAAAGGGGAAATAGGCAGGATGGCTAAGCAAAAAAAACGACGCGGAACTGTGAAAAAAGAGCCTGCTTCAAAAGGCTGGACGAGCGCGAAGGGAACACTTGAGTTCTATTCGAAAATAAACGAACTTCAAAAGCAGGTGATCGAGACGCAGTCCACCGTTGAGAGTTTGAGTAGTCGTTTGGAGGATGCCGAGATTCACGTCAATATTCTAACCCGTTTTGTTACAGCTGTTTGCATTGAAAAAGTCGGAATGCGTGTAGGGGTTCTAAAGCGCCTCTTGAAGCGCGTTGAAGGCGAAGCGGTTAGAGATTCTCAAATTCTTCATCTTGAGTCGCTGTATAAGCTCTCCGGCGGCCGTGAGAAAGTCGTTCCTCCAAAACCCCCTGCCCCAAAAGACCCCTGGGAAGATATCTCCTAATTTCTGTAGGAATCATTGTTTAAGTAGGCTCTTGCAACGTCCGATAAACAGGGTGTTTACAAAGGGTCATTTTATTATAAAATACCCTTCTCTTTGCAGGGTTGTTTTTACGGGGTGCAGTTTTAGGCCCGGCCAAATGCCTATGGGATTGTTTTGCAGAGCCTGAGGCTCTGTCCGAGGAGGTTCAATTTGAAGCTTTGTATCAATGGTGAGCTTCGGCAGGTTGAGGGAGTTTGCCGTTTGAGTGAACTTTTGGTTCACTTCAAAATGGGCCCCTCCAGTGTCATTACAGAGCATAATCAGAGAGTGGTCGCTGTGGGCGGCCGCGATCAAGTGGTTCTAAGCGAGGGAGATACGATCGAGATCGTTCGCTTTGTCGGCGGCGGCAGCGAAGCGGAGGAGACCAAGCCCGCAGTGCCCAAGCCCCCTTCCAAAAAGAAATCGGTAAAATCCCGCAAAAAAGCAACCGCTGACACCCTCGCGGCCAAGCCGCGGCGCGGATCTGTCCGTTATTTGGTGGTGGTGGAATCTCCTTCCAAAGCCAAGACGATCAATAAATATCTGGGCAATGAGTATCAGGTGGAGGCCTCTCTAGGACATGTGCGCGATCTTCCTAAAAGCAAAATGGGAATCGATGTCGAGCACGGTTTTGAGCCGCACTACATTGTTTTGCGTAAGGCTCAAAAAAGAGTGACCTACCTCCGCAAGCAGGCCCGCAACAAAGAGGCCGTTTTCCTGGCGCCTGATCCTGACCGCGAAGGTGAGGCGATCAGCTGGCACCTGGCACACATTTTTAAAGAGGACGACGATCAGAAAAAAATCGCCCGTGTGGTTTTTAATGAAATCACAAAGGAGGCTGTACAGGAATCTTTCCGGCATCCACGTGAAATTAAAATGAATCTTGTGGATGCTCAACAGGCACGGCGGGTGCTTGACCGCGTTGTGGGTTATGAATTGAGTCCGCTGTTGTGGAATAAAGTCTGCCGGGGGTTGAGCGCAGGACGTGTGCAGTCAGTGGCGCTTCGCTTGATTGTGGAACGCGAGCGCGAAATTCGCAAGTTTGTTCCAGACGAATACTGGACGTTGGATGCCCGGCTAGCCTCTAAAAGAGCAGCCGCCGCCAGGGTTTTTCAAGCACGCTTTGACAAGATGGATGGTCAAAAACCACAGTTGCATACCGCGGAGGCCACAGCCGCGGTGCGTCAGGAGCTCGACAAAGTGACTTTTGTTGTTGAGAGTATCGATAAGAGTGAGCGTAAGCGGAAGCCGCAGGCGCCGTATACGACGAGCAAACTCCAGCAGGAAGCCTTTAGCCGTCTGGGGTTTTCTGCGGTTAAAACAATGAGAACCGCGCAGCGTCTTTATGAAGGGGTCGAACTTGGCGAAGCGGGCACGGTGGGACTCATTACCTATATGCGAACGGACTCCGTCCATATTGCCGAGTCTGCGCGTCAGGAGGCCGCCGAGTTTATCCGTAAGAAATTTGGGCAGCCATTTCTACCTGAAAAGCCGCCGGTTTATCGCTCTAAAAAGGGCGCGCAGGAAGCGCACGAGGCCATTCGTCCGACAGCTGCTTACCGCGAACCCGATCAAATGCGCGCTTATCTGGGTGACGATGAATTCAAACTTTACGGGTTGATCTGGCGCAAGTTCATGGCGTCACAGATGGCGCCGTCTGTGGATGAGCAGCTGAGTGTGGTGATTGCGGCAGGTCCGCGGTTTTATTTTAAAAGCACCGGACGGCGCAATTTATTTCCTGGTTTTTGTGTTGTCTACGGTGAGACTCAAGCTTCAGAATCTGAGCCACAGACGGGTGTTGACGGCGAAGCCGCCGAGACAGGCGGGTTCGAAGAAATTCCGGAATTAACAGCCGGAGAAATACTTCAACTGCATGAACTGCTGGGTGAACAGCATTTCACTAAACCGCCTGCGCGTTTTAACGACGCCAGTTTGGTGAAGATCCTGGAAGAAAAAGGGATCGGCCGGCCCAGCACGTACGCGCCAACCCTAGGGACACTGCTTGATCGCGATTATGTGATGCGCCAATCGGCCGCACTGCATCCCACGGAGTTGGGTGAAACCGTTGTGGACCTTTTAATTGAACATTTCCCTCAAGTGATGGATGTCCAGTTTACGGCGCAG
>CAYMUZ010000111.1:0-9154 GCA_964393875.1 uncultured bacterium
ATTTGGTTTATGTCGACGATCCAGATTCTCAAAAATTCAATCTATTGAAAGCCAAAGGAATGCCGGTTGGGCGCAGCGGGGCTTCGACGAGAGTGTTGCTGCGGCACCATGAGGGGCTGGGGCCTATGAATGATACGGTGGCGATTAATTTTCATAATCCTGAAGCGGTCGCTTGGTGGACAGAAGGCATGCAAAGGTGGGTGGAACAATACGATGTTGACGGCTTCCGTATCGATCTTGCGGACCGCATCCCTCAGGACATTTTGAGAAAAGTAAAAATGGATGTCGAGCAAGCGGGTGGGCGGCTCGGGCGTGAAGTGATCTTTGTTGATGAGGATTACCGTAGGTTTGCAGACAAACATCAGGATTATCTGAGCGCGCTGGCAGCTTTCCGCGAACTCTTTAAAACGGAGACAGGTCCGGTTAAAGATCAGGCACCTTTTTATTATTATAATCACGGGCTTTATGAAGCCCTGCTTTCGATGAATGCCGGGAATCTGCAGCACGTTTTGCGCGGGCAAGCGCCTGAATTGATCGCGGGTCTTTCAGTCAATTACATTGGAAATCATGATGAACGCACGGCGCTCGCGGCCCTGCTCGGCAACCGTGAGGCTTTTTTTGCTGCGGAAACGATTGCATCCGCATTACCGGGCGTGCATCTTTCTTATTTTGCACAAGCGTTTGGATGGCAGTGGGGCGGAGAAGATCTCAAAAGAGAATTGACACACGAAGAATTTCGCCGGCTGGCCGCAGAAAGAGACCCCGGAGACCGCGTTATTCTTCCCGCCGTTTCGGCCCAGGCCGGACAGGAGGCACCGCCTGCGATGCGCCTCGCCGCCAATGCGTCGAGACAGCAAAACTTTCCGGAACTTGTCGTTCCGGAAATGCGCCTCGCCGCCAATGCGTCGAGACAGCAAAACTTTCCGGAACTTGTCGTTCCGGAAATGCGCGCTCAATCGGTTGTTCTGGAAGCAGTCGCGAAAATTCGGCAAAGCTTTCACCACCCAGTTTTTCAGGACAGCCGCAACCTGGTTGTTTTTGGGGATGCTGGCCCGTTTGTATCCTTTGGGAGGCCCCATGCAGGTGAGGCGGCGTCTGAGGTTGCTTGGGTTGTGGTGAATTATTCGGGAGAGTCCCACAAAGGCACTATTCATATTTCAGAAAGCGAACGGCAGCAAATGGGCTTTCAGGCCGCCGGTGTTTCTGCGGCAGAGCGGTACTTTCTGTTTTATGATCGTCTGGGGGGTGAGCTTTATATCCGCACGCTCGCGGAGCTTGAGAATTTTGAGCAGGATTTAGCGCCGTGGGAACGCAAAGTATATCTGGTGCGCGCTGTTGAACAAGCCAGTGATGAGCTGAAGGCCCTAAAAAAAGATTTGGGCTCGGCCGGTATTCCTTTGGCCGAACAGGATATGCGTAACATTTTGCGCGAGATGGGTTGGCAGCGGCCTGCACTTAAAACGCTGTTGCCTGAGGAAATCGCCGGGAATCTTTCTGTGGTCCGCTGGAACTGGGAGCAAAAGACAGAAGGTGTCCGGCTCCTCCCTCAACAGGCGCTTGAGATTACGAACACCGCGCTTTTCAATGTTCATATCCGCGAAAACGCCGCGGGGGGAGAGATTGCGCTTGAAGCGGTCCAGGACCCAAGCGGAGAATACAAGATCGTCATCAATGGTTTTCTGCCTGATAAAAGTTATGAAATCACTTTCAGCTGGCCACAGGCTGACGGCAGCAGCAAGTTCGAAACTCAAAACGGAAATGCGCAGATCATTTATTTTCCTATCCGTATCGAAGCAGCAACTGCCCGGTCAGAAGCGAGACAGCAACTGAGTCCGGAAAGCGTGGATAAAATAACCAGGACGATTGCGGCTGCGCTGTCTCCGGGCGGAGAAGCACGGGCGGCTCTACTCAATGTTGCGTTGCCGGATGTGCTGGCGGTCTACCGTCAGTTGGGTGCGGACATGCTCTTTGCCGTGGGAAGCCAAGCGGAAAGACTTTATAACGAAAACCGCAGCAAGCTTCGCATCGGATACCCCGGGGTGATCATGGGAACGGACGGAGCTTTTGCAGATGGGAGCGTGCAAGATTATCTTGTGCGCGAAAAGGCATTTCAAGCGTTTGTGGCCGAAACGCCCAGAGCGTTTGAAATGGCGATTCAACATGCCTTGGACATCAAGCCGGGACCCCTCAGTTTTAACTGGGTCATGCCCTACGAAGGCTCGTTACAACCATGGCTGGAGAGTTTTCTGGGTGTGATTGAAAAAGTGGCCGCGCGGCGGCTTTATCAAGGCCGCCTGTCCGCGCAGATTGCGTTGGTGGCTTCGGATCAGGATTATCAAAGAGCTCCCGCTTTCTTCAAACGCTTTGAAGCTGCGGGGCTGATTGAGCGCATTGATCCCGCAGCACCGCGCACGGCGTTCACTGCGGTGAACGATTTCTTGAGCGCCCATGAGAATGCACTCGCCATTGGCCTGCCGCAAGGCCTGGAGCGGAACGTGGTGCCCAGCCATCGGTTTCGCCTGGTGGGTATTTCCGGCCTGCCGCTCAAAAAAGCGCTGCCAATTTCGTCGGTGCTTCTCTTTAGAACAGCTCAGGAAATTAAAGTTACGCCGGATCTGCTTGGCAAGCTACCCGCCCTTTTTCCTCTGGGCATGCTGGGGTATGATGCGGCGACCCATCGTTTGATGATTACCACGTTGGCCGAACGTTTCGCGCTCGAATCCTCGATCGCCAAGCATCTCGCCACCATGGCGTAACCCTTTCGTAGCTCTTTTGGCGATGCAGAATGGCTATCTCACCCGATTTCCCGTCCGTTGACAATCCCCTGAATTGTGAAATAATGACGCGCATGTCCACTGGATGTCGATCTTCTTTTTACAAACGATGAGACCGTATCTATGTTGTATGCCATTCGTCAAAACCCAAAACAGAGGGAAGTGAAGGATCTCCAGGATGTTCTTGAACTTGTCGAAGAAAATGGGGTGAATGTTCGAGAAGAATCTTTTCGGGGATTGTGTCTGAAATACGGAACCCCTGAGCTTTATCAAAAAATAGTCCAACATGAAAAAAAATCATAATCCATTGAGCGCAGATAATTTAAAATTTCCCGTTTTTAGTCAACCCCTTCCGAAGGCAGGTTGGCTTTCCATGAATGATTATGCGAGACTCGTCAAAACGTGTCTGTCTATGACGGACGCTGACGGAAAGCCTTTGCGGTCAGGCAGAAATCTTGAGCCCGAGAAACAACGATGTGAGATTAAACCATGAACCCTTTCTCAGCCATTATTTCCGATTTCAAAGCCTGCTTTGAGCGTGATCCTGCGGCATGCACTCCGTTTGGATTTCTCGAAGTGATTTTTCTTTACCCTGGCTTTCATGCCCTGGTGCTGCACCGCTTCAGCCACGTGCTTTACAACCTGCGCATTCCTTTTATCCCACGGTTGCTTTCGCAGATCATGCGTTTTTTGACCGGCGTGGAAATCCATCCGGGCGCGAAGATCGGGCCGGGCCTTTTCATTGATCACGGCATGGGTGTCGTGATCGGCGAGACTGCTGAAATCGGAGAGAATGTGACACTGTATCAGGGCGTGACCCTGGGCGGCACTGGCGTTGAGCGCGGAAAGCGCCACCCTACGATCGGCAACAATGTTGTGATTGGTGCCGGAGCGAAAGTGCTGGGCAACATCAAGCTTGGAAACAATGTGAAGGTGGGTGCGGGCTCTGTGGTTGTGCATGCCGTGCCAGACCTTTGCACCGTCGTTGGCGTTCCCGCTGAAATTGTACGAAAGGGAGGCCAACGCGTTACTGAAATCGACCTTGATCACGGTGATTTACCTGACCCGGTGCGCACCCTGAAAAATCGCCTGCGCCTCATGCAGAAAGAACTGGAAGCGCTAGAGAGTCAATTTCAGGATGGAAAAAAGCCAGACCCCTCCTGAGATAATCGAACGCCTAGCCCGCCGCTCATTAAACCCAATGATCATTTGTGCTAGTTGTAATTTTATAGGACGTATGATAGTGTTGTGAATAGATGCGATAGTTCTTTATTGAGTGTATTTAAATCATAAAGACAAAATAAATTATAAATAAAACAAGGGCTGGAAAAAGCGCAAAGCATTACTAATTCCGGATAAGTCCTGTAAACCGCAAATGCAGTACAGAGGCTTCAGCGTGTTCGATCCGGAATTTTAAGCTTTACGCTTTTTTTTCGTTCAGGCACGAAATGCCATGAGCGAGGCCCTGATCAAGAGAATGGGGCGTGTTGAGGAGATAAAGGGGGTGAAGACCATGGAGTTTGACCACAGACTGTTAGGCGGAATTTTGGTAGGGCTGGTGGTTGGGCTGAATTACCACACGATGCTGATCACGTATCTGCCGATTTTTACGATCGCGGCATTGATCGTGGGGCTGCAGCTAGTTCGGCGATAGTCTCCTACGGGCGACACAATGACGCCCGAGGAGAAGTACTTGCGCATGGGCGCAAGTGCAGCTAGTTCGGCGATAGTCTCCTACGGGCGAAACAACCCATTTGGGTTATTGCATGAAAGGGGGTGAGTATCATGAAGTTTGACGATCATCTTTTAGCCGGGTTGTTCGTTGGGATCACGGTAGGGTTGAAGTATGCAGATAAGCTTGTCCCGTTTATGCCGATTTTTCTGATTCTGGGCGGGCTGTATCTTCTGCGCTACCTTGTTTCGTTTCAACGCTAAAGCGACTCAGGGGTGTTGAGAGCCGCGAGATTTTGCGCGGCCTCAACCCTTTTTGTTACGGTTTGTTTCCATTGACACACCTTCCGAGCGCTTCTAAACTGCGCACATGAAAATTTCCCACGTCAAAATTTTCTCCGATGGCGGGGCGCGCGGCAATCCGGGGCCGGCCGCATTCGCCTATGTCATTTGCGATGAACGCAATGAAACTCTGCAGGAGCATGCCGAAACTCTTGGGCAAACAACCAACAATGTGGCGGAATATAACGGGGTTATTCATGCGCTTACCGCCGCCGCCAAACTGGGCGTCAAAACCATTGATTTTTACACCGATAGCGAGCTTGTACAGCGGCAATTGACGGGGGTTTACCGTATTAAAACCCCGCACATTCTTGAACTCTACAAAAAAGTCCGCGCATTGGAGCCTCAATTTCAATCCGTCAAATTTAATCATGTGCCGCGAACCCATGAAAAAATTCAAGAGGCCGACCGGCTTGTGAATCGGGCGCTGGACGGAGAATTTTAAGAATGCTTTCAGATATCGTTCTCTTTGCTTTGATGGGGCTCTTAGGGGGATTGGCGAGCGGACTTTTTGGAGTCGGCGGCGGGTTGGTCTTTGGGCCGTTGCTGGTTTTGCTGAAAAAATTTGATACACACCTGGCCATTGGCACTTCCATTGCCGTGGTGATTCCAACCGCATTGGTCGGGGTTTTTCGTCATGCAGGCGCTAATCACGTCGATTGGAAAACAGCCGCTTGGATTACACTTTTCGCCGTGGCCGGCGCGTGGATCGGAACCGGTCTTTCGATCAAGGCCGATCCGGCGACGCTGCGGCGTGTGTACGCACTTTTTCTTGTGCTGGTAGCGCTCAAATTGTCCTTTCAGAAATAGGCACCTAATTTTATAATACGCCCTTTGAAATAGGGCTCAAACACGGAAACAATTTTTCCCCTCCGCATTTCCTTTCAATAAACTAACGGAGATTCTTTTTTTATTTTATCTTTAAACGACAAGCGAGCCCCTTCTTCTGGCGAAGCGCAACAAGGGTCTGCGCTCGAAATACGTATGCAGCGCGAGGGCGGGTTTTTTCAAAAAAGTTTTAATTTTTTTTCATCCATTCAGCTGGCGATTTTCTTGATTGCCGCGATGGTGACTGTCTTTGCAGCTGGTACGTTGATTGAGTCAGCGCACGGAGCCGATGCGGCACGCCTTCTCGTCTATGACACGAATTGGCTTGAGGCGCTGCTTCTTCTACTGGTCATCAATCTAACGGCGTCGGCGTTTTCACGCTGGCCGTGGCAGAAAAAACACGTTGGGTTTGTGCTGACACACCTTGGTATTATTGTGATTCTGGCGGGCTCATGGGCGACTCAGCGCTGGATGCTTGATGCCCAGATGCCCATTCAACAAGGCACGACGGAGTTTCGCGTCACCACGCAGGATCCAGTTCTTTTTTTAGTGGACGAAAACGAGACGGCTTGGCAAATCGCGCTGCGCAAGCATGCTTTTGCGTGGAGCGGAGAAGAGGTGCTCGCCGCTGCCTCGCGCGCACTTCCATTACGCTTAACATTGCTTGAAAATCTTCCTAAAGGCCGCTTGCATGAAGAAATTGTGTCCTCGCCCAACGGCGCCGCGGCTTTACAGGTGCGTCTTGAAAATAGTTTTATGAATCAGGAATTGTGGCTTTTAGCCAAAGATGCTGAGCGTAGTTCGGTGCAGATGGGCCCCGCGCATTTGGTCATTGCCGATCAAGTGATGGAAGCGGCTGCAAACACTCCGGCAGATACCGATTATTTGGAATTTAAATGGCCAGACCGCATCGTTACAATTCCGCTCAAATCAGCCATGGCTCTTCCAGCAGAGTTGGCGCTGGAGGGCACGCCCTACCGTGTGCGGCTGCAAGCCCTTTATAAAAATGCAATGATCGATGGCAAAAATCTTGTTGAACAGCCAGCGACGGACGGCGCACCCAATCAGGCCGCCGTGCTTTTTCTCACAGGGGCCGACGGTGAAGAGAAACATACCGTCTTTGCCAATTACCCCGATTTTCCCACGCAGCATGGCATGAAACCCAGCGCGACCGGTGTGCACATTTATTACCGGCTGCCGGGCGGCGGATCCAAAAAAGAGAGTCATGAACTACGTTTCGTTCCCCAGGGGGGGAAGTTGCTTTATCAAATTATTTCAGGGGTAAAATCAGCCCAGGGCGAAGTAAAAACGGGTCAAAAAATCCCGACAGGGTGGATGGACATGACCTTTCGCGTAAACACTTTTTATCCCTCAGCCGAAGTGCGTCGCTTTTTTACGCCGGAACCCAATACCAGCCAAAGCCGTCAGGCGGTGTCTGCGGTGCGGGTGCGCGCAGATCTGCAGGGCGAATCCAAAACAGTGTGGCTCGGCGAACAGATGCCTGAGGCCGTGGTCTTGGGCGCAAAGACGTTCAAGATTTTTTTCGGCAGAAAGCGCGTACCCATGAATTTCAAGCTCACGCTTCGTGATTTTCGCGTCGAAGAGTATCCGGGCACAAACCGGCCCGCATCGTTTGAAAGTGATGTGACTCTCAGCGACGATTTTCGAGGAGTCAAAAAGAACGCGACCATCTCGATGAACGAGCCTCTGGTGTACCGGGGTGTGCGTATTTTTCAGGCCAGCTACAGCCGCACACCCGGGGAGCCCGACATTTCTGTTTTTGCCGTAGGGTATGATCCTGGAATTAGCGTAAAATACGCCGGCGCTGTCATTATGATGGCCGGGATTCTAACGATGTTTTATTTCCGTAAATATTCAACCATGAAGAGATTTGACGAATGATCGACCCTCAAAGAAATGTTTCAACGCGAGCCCGCGTGTCTTTAAAAAATAGCGGCAGATTCCTTGCACTAGCAATGTGTTTAATCGCGATGCTTGCGGGGGCATCAGGGTCTCTGTGTGCCGCAGTCGGTGCAAAAGCCGGGCAAGACAGTCTGCGTGAGCTCGGGGCGATTGCCGTTCAGCATGGCGGCCGCGTCAAACCGTTTGAGAGTTTTGCGCGTGAAGCCGCGCTTTACGTGACCGGGAAGTATCGGTTTAAAAACATCGAGCCCGTTCAGCTCGTGTGGGAATGGATCAGCCGTCCGGAAAAATGGAATCAGGAAGCGATTATTCCCGTCGGTTACCTGCCGCTTGCTGCCGAGCTTTCCGTGAAGGTTATTCAGGGACACATTTCTCCCGAAGTGGTTCTGGGCGATCAGCAATTTCTTGAGAAAGCCGAAGCTGCATCGACGCTCCGCGATGAAAAAGAGAAACTGAGTCCGCTTGACCAGAAACGGTTGGAAGTTTATGAGAAGGCGCTTTTTTTTAAATCGATCGGCGAAGGGCGCATGCTGGGATGGATTCCTCAACCCACCGAGGCGCATGCCACCTGGCTGCCATTGGCCGGGATCACAACGGCTGAAGATCAGCAGCGATTGGCTGAGTTTTATAAGCCCGAGGAGGCTGAGCGTCTTTTGGGGGCGTTAAAAACACTTCTTACGGCCTCGCGTGCATCTGAAAGCGGGCTGCCACCGGTGGAGAGCGTGATGAATTTCTCACAGCGCCTGAGCGCACTCATGGAGTCCGGGGGAGTCTTTTTACCGCAGGAAATTTTAAATCAGGAGCGGCTGTATTTACGCTTGGCTCCGTTTAGCCGTGCGTGGAAACTCTACCTCATCAGTTTTCTAGCCGGGTTGATCGGCATTCTTTTTTCTCGCGGCGGGAAATCGGCCTCCGTTGCCCTGCTGATCGAGACGGGAATGCTGCTTGCGGGTTTTGCCCTGCACACCTATGGATTTTATTTGCGCTGCACGATCGCCGGCCGGCCGCCGGTCAGCAACATGTACGAGTCGATTATTTGGGTTTCGTGGGGCGTTGTTTTTTTCTCCATGCCTCTTTCTATGATTTGCCGCGCGCCGTTTATTCGCCGTGCGGCGGCCATGGTTTCTATGTTTGCGCTTGTGATTGCCCAGCGTTACCCCACGGTGCTCGATCCGTCTATTTCACCGCTCGTACCCGTGCTGCGCAGCAATTTGTGGCTGACTATTCACGTGCTGACAATCACGCTGGGATATGGAGCCTTCGCGCTTTCATGGGGGCTGGCGCATGGAGCCGTTTTTGGATTCACCCTTCGCTCGGGCAAAGATCAGGAGAACCGACGTCTCTGCCAGTACACGTATCATGCGATTCAGATCGGCGTGGTTTTGCTCGCGGCCGGGACAATCTTAGGCGGAGTTTGGGCGAACTATTCCTGGGGCCGTTTTTGGGGTTGGGATCCCAAAGAAACGTGGGCATTAATCGCTCTTCTGGGTTATCTCTTGGTTTTGCACGGCCGCTTTGCAGGTTGGCTCAGGCCTTTTGGGTTTGTGCTGGGTGCGGCGATTGCTTTTTTAGGCGTTGTCATGGCTTGGTACGGAGTCAATTTTGTTTTGGCAGCA
>CAYMUZ010000112.1:0-6327 GCA_964393875.1 uncultured bacterium
GATCTCTTACTGGCGCACAAGGCGGATCTCAGTGTCGCCATGATAGATCGTTTGACACTGACGCCTTCGCGGCTCAAAGCCATGGCGGACGGGGTTCTCGCCGTGGCGGACCTTGACGACCCGATCGGAAAAGTTCAATCAAGCTGGGTGCGTCCGAACGGGTTGCATATTTCAAAAGTCAGTGTGCCGATGGGGGTCGTGCTCATCATTTTTGAATCTCGGCCCAATGTGACGGTGGAGTGTGCGTCCCTTTGTATCCAAAGCGGGAATGCGGTCATTTTGCGCGGCGGCCGGGAATCTTTTCATACCAATCGTGCGATTGTCTCGATTTTTAAGCAGGGTCTTCGAAAACAGCATGTATCCGCAGACGCGGTGACTTTTGTTGAAACCACAGAGCATGCGGCGGTTGATTTTCTACTAAAACGCGAAGGGCAGATTCAGCTGGTGATTCCTCGTGGGGGTCAAACGCTTATCCGTAAAGTGGTTGAGTTGTCTAGAATCCCTGTGATCAAACACTACCAAGGCATTTGCCACGTCTTTGTCGATCAGACGGCGGAGCTTGCGATGGCAGAAAAGATCGTGCTTAATGCGAAAACTCAACGGCCCGGCGTCTGCAATGCCATGGAAACTTTGCTTGTGCATGAGAAAATTGCGCCGCGTTTTCTGCCAGGGCTTGCAGTCAAGCTGGGCGAGGCTGGCTGCGAAATTCGCGCGGATGCCAAATCCTATGCGCTGATGAAAGGCTCAAAGTCTGTGGTGAAAAAGGCGGCGCCTGAGGATTTTGGTTATGAGTTTCTTGACAAAATTTTGGCGGTGAAAATAGTCAAAGATGTTCGTGCCGCCATTGTCCATATTCAACGGTATGGCTCGGCTCATACCGATGCGATTGTGACGCGCAGTGAACGCAGTGCGAATCTCTTTAAGGCGGAGGTAGATTCGTCCTCGGTCATGGTCAATGTCTCGACTCGTTTTGCCGACGGGTTTGAGTACGGATTTGGTGCAGAAATCGGAATTTCGACGGATAAAATTCACGCGCGTGGTCCGATGGGACTTGAAGGCCTTACTTCTTACAAATATGTGGTTGAAGGACAGGGGCAGATCCGCAATTAAGGCTCGGCCAAATGCCTATGTAATTGTTTTGCAGAGCCTAAACGGAGGAACCGCTTCCTATGCGCCTGGGTCTTTTTGGCGGAACGTTCGATCCAATTCACCAGGGGCATTTGCGGGTCGCGCGTGCTGCTCTGAGTCAGTGTACCCTCGATAAGGTTTTTTTTATCCCCGCCTTTCTGTCACCCCATAAACAAGACCGCTGCCCTGCAGCCACCGCTGAAGATCGGCTCGAAATGCTTCGCCTGGCGCTAGACGGACAGAAAGAATTCGAAGTTTCTACGGTGGAGATTAACCGCCACCGGGTGTCTTTTACGGCGGAGACCCTGCGTGATCTGCGCGGGCTTTATCCCGGGGATGATTTTTTTTTGATTCTGGGCGAAGATGCCTATGCGGCATTTGACAGCTGGCGCGAGTCTGAGTTCATCAGAGAACAGGCACAGATCCTCGTGGCGCCTCGGAGTTCCAAAATTTCCTTCCGTGTTGCGGCCTCGAAGTTTTTAGAGTGTGCGAAACTGAAAATGCCCCACACCCCTGAATCTTCCGAACAGATCCGCAGTGATCTCTGGCAGGGGAAGACAGAGAGCCTCTGTTTTTTGCCGGAGAGTGTGGCCGATTACATCCAAAGGAGATCGATCTATGGATGACGGATGCCACCCATGAATTATTTTTTTCACTTGGTGCTGCTCGGAGTATCGATGGGGGGCTCCGCTTTTTTTTCCATGTCAGAAACGGCGCTTTTTTCGATGACTAAGCTGGAAAAACGCCGCCTGCAGGACAAATACCCGCATCTCTCTCACTGGGTTTTGCAGCATTTGGATCACCCTCGGCGTACGCTGGTGACGATTCTGATCGGGAATCTTGTTTCGAATACTCTTTCGGCGTCGCTGGCGACACTGCTATTTCTCAATGCCTTTGGGATTTCACGGGTCAGCCCCTGCATGGTCCTTTTCACGCTGTTTCTTATTTTATTCTGCGAGGTCATGCCTAAAGTGATTGCAGTTCGGCATACGGAGATACTGGCGATCTTTGTGGCGCCGCCCCTGCGTTTTTTTGCAGTGGTCATCTATCCCGTTCGTTTTTTAGCGCGCTGGGCGACTGATAAGATCCTGTCGTTTATGATTCATGAAAAAAAAGAGCAGACCGATTTGATTGCTGAAGATGAGCTTCGCGCGCTTGTTAAAATTGGCGAAGAAGAGGGTATTTTGGATAAGGACGAAACACGCATGATTCAAAAGATTTTTGAACTTGGCGATCGTCCGGCCAAGGAAATTATGACGCCGAGAATTGATCTTGCAGGCATTGATGTTGAAGAGGATTCCGCCAAGCACCTTGAGGTGATGAAAAAATATCATTTCTCGCAGCTCCTCGTTTTTCAGGGATCTCTGGACCATGTTTTGGGCGTGCTTCCGGTGCAGGAATTCATGCTGAGCGATGACCGTGATTTGAAAAAACATCTCCTCCAGCCGCTCTATATCTCTCAGACGAAACGCATGGATGAATTATTGGAAGCATTCCGAAGCCATCGCCAGTCTTTTGCGGTTTGCGTAGATGAATATGGCGGCACGGCGGGGATCGTTACGCTTGAAGACGTTCTCGAAGAAATTTTCGGGGAATATTATGACGAGTACGCGCAGGTGGAACAACCGGTGCGCCGAATTTCCCAGACAGAATTTCTTGTGGAGGCCAAAATGGCCCTTTCGGAGTTCAACCGGTTTTTTGACTGTCATCTTATCGCTGAAGATGCCGCGACTCTCGGTGGGTATGTGCTGGAGACAACGGGCGAAGTGCCTTTCCTGGGGCAGGTGCTGCGGGCGGGTGACTCTCTGGAGATCCGGGTGCATACGCTGTTACGTCACAGAATTCGGCATTTAATTGTGCGGAGGCTCTCGTGAGCCTCTTGATTATTTCTCTGCTTTGTTTGGTTCTTTCTGCTTTTTTTTCAGCCTCAGAAATGGCCTTTGTCTCGGCCAATCGGTTAAAAATTCGCCAGCTTGCCGATTCGGGGGACCCCTCGGCGTCAGTGGTGTTGTCGCTGTATGAACAGCCGCAGCATTTTTTGACATTCCTTTTGATCGGAAACAACGCTGTGAACATCGCGGTCACGTCCATTTTTACACTGCAACTCGAAAAATGGTTTGGGGCTGCCAACGAATGGATTGTGCTCGCGCTGATAGCGCCGCTGCTTTTGATCTTTTGCGAGACCGTTCCCAAAGATTTCGCGCGTATTCGAGCACAACATTTTCTACTTGGGTATTCCGGTCTTTTGGCGCAGCTTTTATCGGGGGTGCGATTTCCAGTGCAGGTCATCCTCGCGGTCGTCGATTTTTTTCTAAAACCACTGAAAACGGTGCACCCTAAAACCATTTTTGTCAACGAAGAGGAATTCCGTTCCCTGATTCAGGAGAGTGTCAAGCTAGGTGTTGTTTCCCGGCCGGAGAAAATTTTGATTGATACGATTCTTGATTTTGAGAAAATTAAAGTAGAAGACGTGATGATTCCTCTGGAACGTGTTCCCAAAATAGACATTGCCTCAGACATTCGAACGGCACGGCAGATTGCCAAGGCCAGTCAGAGCAAAATGCTCCTTGTTTATGAAGAAGTGCCTGAGATTGTCGCCGGGCTGATCTATGTTTTTGATTTTCTTTTTGAAGAAGATCTGACCGTGGGATTGAAAAAGTTTTTGCGAGCGCCTGTTTTTATCCGGCATCAAACATCCATCGAAAAAGCTTTTTTGACGCTGCAGGATCGGCATCAATCTTTTGCGGTGATCACCGGCAAGGCTCAGGAAGTGATTGGCGCTGTTCCCATTGAGAATTTAATGGCCTTTTAAATGAAAAAGAAAAAAAAGATAGGGCTACTTTTTTTTGCGCTTTGCTTTTTGTTGAGCACGGGAGCGATTGCTTTCGAAGATGTGATTCTGACCAGCAGGATCGAGGTGTGGAAAGCTGCCCGAGAGACGCTGCAGTCCTCCGGTTTTTCCAGCGAAGATCAAAATGAGGGGAAACTCAAGACCCGGTGGATTGAAGATACTGTGGTGAAAGAGAGACCTGTTTTCTCAGGTCCTTGGGGGAGTGGGCCGACGGTCAAACAGACCTTCCGCCGCCGCTACCGTATCTCCATTGTGATCGATGAGACCAAGAATGGGGCGCTTGTGAAAATTCATGGCGAATTTGAACAGAAAATATATAGCGCCCGCCCGCAGGCTCCCTGGCAGCGGGAGGAACTGACCACGGAAGATTACGACGTAGAGCGTGCTGTGTTTTTCAAAATTCTGCGCCATCTTGAAATTTCCCGCAAAGCCCCCGGCCCAATGCCTATGTGATTGTTTTACAGCGTCTTACTATCAAGCTTTAGGAGGTGACGCCGTAATAATAGTACAAGGTACAGCTTTCCCATTTTTCTTCATCATGACCTCGGAGTGACTCGTTGCGGATAGTTGCGATCGCAAATCAAAAGGGCGGATGCGGGAAAACAACCACCAGTATTCATCTGGCGGCCTGTTTAGGCCATCTCCACCACAAGACTCTGCTGATTGATTTCGATCCCCAGGGGCACTCCACGTGCGGCCTCGGAATCAAGGCGGAAAGACTCCCCGTGACGCTTTTCGACCTTTTGCGGCCTGGATTGGATCAAGGGTTTGCCTTTGCCGATGTGGCTTTGTTTGTCCGGCCGAACTTGTATTTGCTGCCGTCTTATGGGGTGCTTGGCGAGTTAGAAGAAATCTATGCCGCGACGGCTGATTTAAGGGAGATTTTTCTAAGGAAACTTGATCTTAAAGCTCTGGAGCGGGAGGGCTTTGAAACGGTTCTCATTGACTGCCCTCCGAATCTCGGAAAACTGACTCGTACGGCTCTTGGTGTCGCGGGTGAGGTGGTCGTCCCGGTCGAACCGTCGTTTTTTTCACTGCACGGATTGGCCAAAATCTCAGAAACTTTTGAATCGATCAATACAATGCGCGAAACGCCCCTCAAGATTCATGCGCTGATGACTCTTTTTGATGCAAACAATACTTTTTCACGAGAAGTTCATGAGAATGTGCAAAAACATTTCGGCACGCGGCTGATGAGGAGTGTCATTCGTGAAGACGGATTGTTTAAAGAAGCTGCGGGGGCTGGCCAGACTATTGTGGACTATGCGCCGCAATCACGAGCCTTTGAAGATTATCGTGACCTGGCTTTGGAATTTCTTGAGCGCGGACTTCCGGATGTCCTGGAAGGCACTGCCTTTGCAGACAATCGCTGTGAGCGCTTCGGACCGCGGCGAGTGGTGGGAGGAATGCTTTTTCAATTGAGGTACGATTTGGCGCAATCGGTTGAAATTGCGGGCGATTTTAATCGCTGGGTTCCTGAACGGCTTGTTGCGCGGGGTCAGAGTCTTTGGCAGATTGTATTGCCGGTGGTCGACGGGCGGCATCGTTATAAATTTATTGTGGATGGGGAGTGGCGGCGGGATCCTCATCAACCACTGCAGCTGCGCAACGGATTTGGCGGTTATGACTCCTACCTGGAGTTGGAGCGCACCGCATGAATGAGATCCGAAAACTAAAACGAGGGCTTGAAGATGTCTCCCCGTTGTTTCGGGCGGCCCCGCCGGCGTGTGTCAGGATCGCTACGGCTTTGCCAAGCCAGGAACCGGAAGCCTGGGTGGTTCCGGATGTTATTTTACTTTTGGGAGAACACGGCACATTACCGCTTGGTTTTGAAATGACTCAACACGTCCCATTTGATGAAACGCAATCGATGCTGATTTCTCTGGGGGATGTTCAAGATGGGAACTCTTCAAAGATTCAAATGCAGGCGGATCTTCGCGGCGGTGCCTATTGCCGAACGCTGTCGTGGGACCATTTTGAAGGACTCTTTCAGACGCCGCTGGCGTCGTGTCTCGCCAAGTTTGCATTACCACGGGCTCTTTTGCTGGATATTGCGCTGATGGATTGTCCGGATCCCGCCAAAGTTTTAGGGATGGCCGATGAGGCGGTTTTTTGGGTAGGGAGTTCTTTTGAGAGTCTCAGTCATGCCTATAAAACGATGAAAGCCGCCAGCAGTCTCAATCCGCAATTAGGCTGCCACATGATCTACCGTGGCGCTGCAGAAGATAGCAGGGGAGTTGTCATTTTTGAATAGTTTTCAGAAATGGCGGCGCAGTTTTTGGGGGTAAATCTACTATGGCTGGGCGCTTGGGATGACGGGGGTGCGGGGGGGCGGTTGGAGAGTATTA
>CAYMUZ010000113.1:0-8652 GCA_964393875.1 uncultured bacterium
AAAAGAAAACGCGCGGCGTTTACGGAATCAATGAGCGGCAAATACCAGCTTTTTTGAATAGCCACAAAACCAATATCTTCACTCGGCCAGCTGTGCGTTTCAAAACGCGCAATGCCTTCCGCTTGTTCTTCGGCCGTGGCCGTACGCGTCTTTCTTTCAGGCATATCTTTCACATGTTCATAGGCAACGATGAAAAATCCGCCGGAATTCAGCTTTTGAAATAAGGCCTGCACTTGCGTTTCATGCCTGCTGAAATCAGAAGGCACAATGACCCAGTCGAGGGTCTTGGGCTGTGGGGGAGTGTCGTCAAAATCCTTAATGTAAAATCCGGAGTCATCAGCAAGAGGGATTCCAGAAACCTCTGTTTTGATTCTCGAATAAATTTGGCCGGGAATCGAGATGGAAAGACCGGTATCGGACTGTCCCGTCACCGGCCCGGGTTTCTTCTTCGCCAAAGACCGGCTGCCATCAAAAGTTTTTCCCAGCTTAAAAATCATGGGGACTGGCCGAACACCGCCCAGATCCGTCACAGTCCTCATTTCACTGCGGCTGGCCATGTTCTGCGTCAGCCCAGAAACCATTTGTCCATTTACGGCCGCAACGGCCATCGTGTGAATTGAGAGGAGATTCAAGATGCTTTGCTCCGTCACCTGATTGGTTTCTTTAAGATGGCGCAGGCCATTGATGAACCTTTCAAGACGCTTTAGCAGGGTGTCGGAAGGCAGGTGGTCCTTTGGCAGAAAGGCCGGCACCCACACCGAAAGTTCATCGAGGAAACGCGTGTAACGGGAGGTCTCTGTCAGCCGGTTTTGATCGGCCAAATCCCGAATCAGCTGGTCGCGCCAGTGTTTGAGCAGTTGTGGGTCGTGAGTTGTGAGTCGTAAGTCATTTGCTTCAGTCCCTTCAAACCCCCTCACTGAAGACTCACGACTTACCCCCAGCAACCGATCGCGGGTATAACGCACAAAGGCATCATACAAATTCACGCGTCCATCGGCTCCGGCCCGAAAATACTCCTGCCACGAAACCCGCCCCTGCATCTGATTTTTATAAAAGGGCTTTTCGGGTAAATTGCGAATGTTTGGGGTGAGCACAAGGTAGCTAATGCCGCGTTTTTTGAATTGCCGGGTCAATCCGCGCACATGAAAACCGCCGACCACCACCACCGCTTTTTCCAGAACGTTTCCCTGACCGTTCTGCGCCGGATGCTGCCGCATCAAATCTGTAAGATTTTTAAATAACGCGGCATCGCGCTTAAGGGCGTTTTTGTAAAAAGCAAAATGAGCAGAGAATAAAGTTTGAGGATTTGAGATTGATTTGCTCAGCTCTTTCCACTCTTCATAAGAAAGTTCGAGCTTCGCCAGCTTTTCCAGCAAAAAGATCCGGCGGCTTTCGGCGTCAAGTGAGCGCGCTTCTTCTGACTGCAAAAAAGGTTTTTGAATGGCCAAAATCCATTGATCGAGCTCTTTCATAAACCGGGTTCCCTCCACATCGCGCAGTGTCTGCTCGCTCTTGGCGGTCTTACGCAAACCTGGCGAAAAATGAAATCGAAAGTGGTGCGGGGCGGCAAGCCGGCTCAGGTACAGCGCGAAAGCGCCCGGTGCCATTTCAGAAGTTTGAAGAGACTGACGCTTTTGGTTAAACCCAGCTAACTCTTCTTTGGAAAAATGGGCTCCGCGTGCTTTAAAGAAAAGCTCGGCTGCCTGCTCGGCCTCGCGGCGCAAATCCGCCTGTGTTTTTTCCGGCATCTGGCTCTCTGTGAGCATCGCCCGAAGACTCGCTCCCACTCCCTGTACCGACGACCCAGCCAAACTTTGCAGGGTCTGCAAAAACGCCGCGAGCCCGCTGTGATCCGTATAAAAATCACGCTCAGCATGATCAAGTCGAATCATCTCGGGTGAATAGATTTTTTGTTTCTTAGCATCGAGCTCTTTTCTCTGCTTCTCGAGGCTTTTCAAAAGGGAGGCCTCCTGAGCTAGCGCTGTTTGAAAATTAGCAAATCCTGCTTCGTAGAGCGGCCAATCCTCAAGCCCTTCGTAAACCGCACCGGTCTTGTCCCCAAAAAGGGCGGCAGCAGAGACCCCCGCCAAGTCACCGCGATCATGCAGTGTCTTAAAAGTTTTCTTGAGTCTTTCCCCGTCAGGAAAACTGCGGAAGATCTGAGCATCCAAAGAGCCCCGCGCCCCCTCAAATGCCACAAGCGGCACCCCATACTCTTTTTGAAAGAATTTGATTAAGCCCGCAATACTGCGCGCGGCCGCAGGCACAGCGTGGGCTTCTTGAATCAACAGCACGGTTTTACTGCGATCTTTCAGGTAGGCTTCTTCAATACGCCCCAAATGCAATGGGATTTTCAACTGTGACAAATCCGCAGGAAACTCACCTGCGGTTTGAACACCGGCAATGCCGGCGGCATGCGCAGGCGGCATCTGAAATCCAGTGGCTGTCATCACCACGACAAGCAGTGCTGCGATGTTTTTTATAATATTTTTCTGCATAATTCCCGTTCACTCCAATAAGAAACGCCTGCTCACCGAAAAAACCACACACCCCGCCCACACAGGGTTTTCAAACCCATTCGTGCGCTTCTATAAACAGACTCTTCTCTTGTGAAAAAGATACCATTTGGGCAGGAAAACCACAACTAGCCGACTATCAAAATAGACTAAAACAAAGCGTTAAGAAGCTCTTTAGTTTGTTTTTGATTCTACAATTGTGCGGGAGGGCTCTTGCTTTACTCTTTTATCAGTCAGGCGTTACAAGCGGGTTTGTTGCAGAAAGACTCTGAACCGCAACCGTTGGTAGGGGCAATTCATGAATTGCCCCTACAGGACGGTGATTATCTCGTTGTGCAGACCCTTCCTTATCCGCACCGGTACCTTATAACCTTTACGGCGGCAAAAACTGGCGGAGAGACAGGGATTCGAACCCTGGAGACCCCTTTCAGAGCCTACCCGCTTTCCAGGCGAGCCCGTTCGGCCACTCCGGCATCTCTCCCCATTTGCCCGTGCAAATGCCCGCACAATGGACGGCCAAAAAAGCCGTTCTATTATGCAGCCGTTGCTTATCGTTTTTCTTTGCGTAACTCGCGAAAAAACTTTTGAAGGAACACGCGGCTGTCTTCTTCCATCACGCCACCCTGAACGACAAGGCGGTGATTCAGCCGATCATCGTTTGTGATCTTATACAAACTCTCACACGCCCCGGCTTTAGCATCCCGTGCACCAAATACTAGTCTCGAGCATTTGGTAATGACCAATGCGCCTGCGCACATCGGGCACGGCTCCATGGTCACGTACAGGGTGCATTTCTCAAGTGAGCCGCGATGTTTATCCGCGCCCTGCGACACCGCGCTGGATGCCTGCGTCAACGCAATCATTTCCGCATGTGCCGTCGGATCACGCAGCGTTTCCATTTGATTATACGCGCGGGCAATGATTCTGTTCTCAAAAACAACCACAGCCCCGACAGGCACTTCGCCTTTCTCAAGCGCAACCCCCGCCTGTTTGAGCGCTTCCTTCATGAAATACTGTTCTGGAACTTCCATAGGAACGAGGAATTCAAAAGACCCCGGGGTGGCGCATTGATGAATGGGGAGATGATAGCTTAAAAGCGCGGATTTTTCTAGAAGTGGTTTTGCGTCTGCGCGGGTTTTTTTACGGAGTATATCCGCCGCATTCCGAATGGTTGCGCTGGCAAATATGAAGTAATTCTTCAGCCAGCCGCTCATGCATTCTTTCTTCCTGCACGAGCCGGCTGAGCATCTGCGTGATCGGATCTTTTTTATCGAACCCCAGCAGGCATTGATCTAGAAGCTCCTGATATTTCCAGGCCGTGGCTTCCTCAGACTTTCTCATTTTTTCAAATCGCAGCATCCACAGTATTTTCAAATACTCAGTCTTCATGGCATTTCTTCCCCAAAGCAGTAACGATTTTCTCCAGCACCGCTTTATGCTCTTTGCTATCCTCCGAAAGTTTTTTCAGGATGGCCAGCACCCTGCCGCGATCAGCCTCTGAAAAAAAACTCCGTTCTTCTTCGTTTTGATAAAACGTATTAAACAAGCTGATCCCAACATCTTCTTCTTCGACTTCAGTAAGGAGCTTGTTGATCATCAAGTCGATGTCTTTTTTCTTCATGCGTCCCTGCCCTGCACTAGCAGCTGCCCTTGCCGCGCGTAATCAATCGCTTCGGCCAGAATGCGGGCGGCTTCCTGCGGTGCGTGAAACCCCATCGAGTTTTCAGCGGAAACAAAATCAAGCCGCCATTGCGCTTTTCTCTGCATTTCGTAAGCAGCTTGCAGCTGCTCGTCGCCGGCGCCTTTCCTTTTCGCCTGAACAATGGCATCGATCAAAGCCAGGAGCGCCGCCTCGGCGCGGTCCAGCAGCGCGCGCGTACGACCCTGAATCACATCCACGAGCTCCTTCATTTCGGCTTCCGTAAAGTGATGGCACTGCAGACAGGCGCGTGAAATATTTAAAAGCGGACTGCGAATGTAGTGATCCGTCACCTTGGCCGCGCCTTCGCGTTTGTACGGCATATGGCAATCGGTGCAGGAGACTCCGCTTTTTGCATGCACGCCCTGGCTCCACATCTCAAATTCGGGATGCTGCGCTTTCAAAACCTCTGCCCCCGTGCTTTCATGTTGCCAGTCAAAGAAGCGATGGCCGCCTTTGAACTTGTAATCGTTATAATACGCCTCGATCTCCTCCGCCTTGAGCCCGTTATTCCAGGGATAAAACAGCGTGGCCTTGGCCCCGCAATAATACTCCACATGACATTGTGCGCAAACAAAGGTGCGCATCTCCTGATGCGAGGCCATTGCGTTCGGATCAAAATCCGGAATTCCTTCTTTCTCTTTCACCTTTTTAATGGCGTTCAGAAACGCCGGCCGCGTAACCCGCAGTTCCATGGTTTTGGGATCATGGCAGTCGATGCAGGCGACGGGATGCGCTGCGTATTGCCAAGCTTCTTTCAGCGGCATGGCCGAGACTTTCTCGAAGCCGGCCTGCATATCGCCGCTTCCAACCTCTTCGTAGATATGTTTTAACCCGCCGGCATGGCACTGGAGACAGGAACCCGTTTGATTAAATTTCTTGGTGCGTAACGTTTCTTTCTGGTCAATCAAGGAGTAGTAATGTCCGCGCCGCGGGTTGTAATCCACGCTGAAGGCGTAACCGGCAAAAATAGTTTTAAGCGCGGGGTCGGTTTCGAGTTTAGAAATCCCCTCGCTCCCGCCGTAATGAGTATGCGTGCTCAGCGCGGTCATTTTATAGCCGTCATATTCGCGCGGAAAATTGCGCCGCCAGATTTCAGGATCCGTATCTTTCTCCGTAAGCTCAACCACCGCAATATGGCTCACTTTTTCTTCGGATTTGCGCTCACGGATATTCATCAGCAGCGCCACCAGGCCGCCGGTCAACGCCGCAGTGATCACGATCACAAAAAAGTATCCTAAAATTCTTCGCACTCTTTTTCTCCTTTGTGGCATCTGCCCTAATCTAAACTCATGTGCCCCACAGAGCGGTGGCACTCGGTGCACCGCACCGTATCAAGCGCGACTCCGCGGTGGCCCGTCAGTTCACTGACCATATCGGCATGGCAATGGATGCAGTTGGCTTGTAAAATTTTTAAATTGTGGCCGCTGATTCGAATCGGATCCGGAAAATTCTGAAGCGTAAACGCCTTGGAATGATGCCAGCCATTACGCCCTTTCTCCACATATTTCCACGGAAACTCGTGCGGAATGTGGCAATCATTGCACTTGGCCGCATGGTGGTGGCTTGACTTTGTCCACGATTCGTATTGCTCCCGCATGACATGGCAATTCATGCACGCGCGCGGGTCATTGCTGAAATACGACAGGCCCTTGGCATAACCGAAAGTATAAAACCCGATGCCCGCCAAAACCCCCAACGCCAAACAAATGAAAATCTCGATCTTGGCAAGCGCGCTTAATTTCATCGAACTCGATTCATGTTCCGGCTCTCGTTTGAAGGGCAATCATGATACTGGTTATCGCAATCACAGCCTGACAAACCAATTCATGCGCTTCTTGAAAAACTTACGGGCTGCCCCTTTTTTCATCCATTGTTTTCCAACCAGACTTCGCTGCTTCAGTCCAGGACGTGCGGATTCAGAAAATATTTCGCAGATTCAGGATCGATATTGAGCGCGCCCTGGCGAATGAGATTTTTAAGGTCTCTTCGCGCTGTTCTTTCGGTGACATTACGATAAATGATTTTCAGTTGATCATCGTCAAATAGATCCTTTAACGCAAACTGTTTGCGGGTCTTGATCAGTACATTCACAAGATCATATTGTCGTTGTGTTATGGTTTTGTTTTTCTGCAAAAACGCATAGTAATCTTTCAAAGTAAATTCCCTGATTAACGAAAAAATTCTCAATCGAATTTCTTCCAAAGACTGAAGCAATCCCTTTAGGATAAACTCCAAAAAAGGAGTGATAACCCCTTCCTTGCTCCGTTCGGACAAAGAAAATGCCCAGAAGTAATCATCAATGCGCTTATAGTAAAAATCGGATAACATATTATAAACGAATCGAAATCCTGCGCTTCGTAAAATGATTGCTTCAAGCGCCCTTGCCGTCCTCCCATTTCCATCGCCAAAGGGATGAATCAACGCAAAGTAGTAGTGAGCGCATGCTGCTCTTATTACTGGATCCTCGCTTGCTATTTCGGGCGAATTAATCCAAGAAATAAATTCTGTCATCAAATTTTTAATATCAGCAAGAACCTTTGGTGGTTTATAAATGCCTCCATGATCTTCGTCGCCTACCTTCACAGAATGATTTCTATATTGACCGGGCGTATTCTGTTCTTCTTCTGAAGATTCGGTTATGAGCGCATGTAATTTTTTTATAAGACTTTCTTCGACTAAAAAGGGGGTTTCGGATTGCGCCGTTTCTCGGATAAAAACATATGCGCGCTTTAAGTTTTGAATTTGCCTTTCCGCTTTTTGCGTTGCCTTTTCTTTCTCTTCTTCTGTCAAAATTCGTTTAACAGCCTCTTCTGAAAGAGGGTTCCCCTCGATAGCAGCCGTTCCAAAAATTGACTTTCTGATTAAGTCATCTTCAATTTGAGAGGCAAGATTTGGTAAAATCGGAATTTCCCGGATGGTAAGGAATTGAACCTTTGTGCGAATAAGGTCTTCTCCTAATCGAACCCTATCGTGCTTCAAGCTAAAAATAAATGGGCCAGATTTAAACGTTTTAACTATTTTATCCATATTTATGTCACTCTTTTTGTCACATTTAACTCATTTATTTATATATAGAAGCGTATTAAAAATACTATAAAATGTCAATTAAATTGGCCGGAGTCAAAGCCCCCTTTATTTGAAAAAAAGCGTAAGCCGTCTTTTTAGAACCGCTTACGCTTTATTTAAGAGTGCGCCCGACAAGAGTCGAACTTGTAACCTTCTGATCCGTAGTCAGATGCTCTATCCAATTGAGCTACGGGCGCGTGAAACATTAAAACTAATGGATTATCTTAACGGTTTCATGCGCCAGCCCTGCGGGGTTTACCCGCTTTTTCGCAAGGCATGCTTACAAAATATGGGCGGACGCGAAAAACCTTAACTCATTCTATCAAAATAACTTACGGTTGAGACCTGACAGGGTTTCGTCTTTTGTCCCGGAAGAGCCTGAAAGTATACAAAAAATCCAGCGGATTGGATAGAAAAAATCATCCGAAACCTCAAACATGGCCCCCTGCCATTATGCCTTACTTTTAAATGCACTATTGATCCGCTTAAGCGCGGCGTCGAGATCGAAGTTTTTGCGCTCTTGGTCGGTCAGAACGTCAAAAAGTTCTTCCTGGATGCGCGAGCGCATGTCTTTGATTTCTTCGTCCTGCCTGCCAAGATTCACGCGGTATTTGTCAAGATCGGTATCAGCGCGATCTTCGGCGAGTTTCTTTTGAAACAATTCCATGACTTCCGGGTCAGCGATCTTAAATCTGTTTCTCAGGATAAAATCCAGATCATGGAAATCCCGCGGGGCAATAATTTTACGGGTCGCGGCCGCACGCAGCTTTTCGGCAACAACTTCTTTCAAAGCCAGGCAGCGGACTTCTCCACCTTCAAAAAGCGCTTCTTCCGTAAAAGGATGCAGAAAGTAATGTTGGACTTTACGCTTTTCTGTTTTCAAAATGGGGTTGTACCGGAGGCCGATTTCGAATTTAATCCTTCCTTCAACCGGACTTACTGCGGATTGATACGCGAAGTAGTAAAGATACTGTTTCGATTCGTTTCTTCCCGGTTCTTCTGTTTCATCCAGCCTGATCCCAAATTGCTCTATGAATTTTTTGATCTTGTCCTTGACCGGCTGAATCGCTTTTCGCCTTACCCCGCGCGTGAGCGTCGAAGCCGGAAGCTGCATGCTGAAATCAAGGTCTTCGCTTAATCTGTAATAAGAAAAATAAACTTTATTTAAACATGTTCCGCCCTTAAAAATCAGGTCTTCTGATAGCTCATGCGCTCGGGACAAGATCAATGTTAAATAATAGTCCTTCTCCATAAGAAGCGGCAAAAAGCCTTTCTTCTTTGCAGCCAATTCGATGACTTTTATGAAATCTTCCTTATTATTGTGAATCATTGACGATAGCTTTCCATTTTTTATTAAGCTTTCCTTTA
>CAYMUZ010000114.1:0-3127 GCA_964393875.1 uncultured bacterium
TGGCCCGAAATGGAAACCGCATGGTTTGCCATTCTCGCGTAAATGTCTTGGGGCTGAAGGCACGAACCACCTGTCCCTTCGATTTAATCTCAATGCGGAAAGAATCTGGATAGTCGGTCTCGGGAATCCGGCTGACCCTAAACTGCAAGGCATCGTACTTTAGGATGCTTGGATCGTGTACTTTCATGTACATGCCCACGAATGAACCGCGCGGAAAAACATCGTATTCAATTTCTAAGAAAATTTTCCCGTCTTCGCTTTTAACAAAATTACGCCAAGCATAGCCCACTTTCGGTGTAAAAAAAGTCCCGTGGTCAAAAACATCTTTGAAAAGACCGCCGGCCTGCAAAGACAGATCCATCTGCTCGGCTTCTTCAGCGATACTCTTTTCAATAAGGTCGTAAGCCTCCTCCATGCTTCCCCACTCCTCATTCGAAAGGCGGGCCGGCTCGCTCAACGCTGTTCCATTTCCCTGCAACTCGGTCTTGTGCATATCGTGCACCTGAACGGTCTTTGCGTGAGCCATCAGCGGTCGAACATCCAGTTCACCGCGCAAAACACCTGCCCAGGATTTGAGTGTTTTAGGATCCGCCTTAAGCGCAAAAACTGCTTTGTGCGGGATGACCGCAATTTGGGTGGTGAAAACTTCTAACCCTTTTTCAGTTAACGCGTCTTGTTCCATTGCGCCAAGAAGTAATCCGCTCAACAAACGCAGCTGGTTATTGACCGCTCCTTTTCGCCAAAATGGCTGATCAGGGCGCTCAACCTCAGAGGACGCTTTGAGTCTCAAAAAAACCTTGTCGGCTATCTTCAGATCAACTTCGTCTTCTTTGCCAGCGCGAATACGATCTCCATCGCTCATCGCTGCACCGCGCTTTAGTGCGGTCCACAGGTGTGTTTTTCCAGAAAAGTGCTCCGGTTTTCCGACAAAATTTTCGACTTCCACAGGATGTAAACTTGCTGATGCCGTCGGCGTTGGCAAGAAAGCTCCCTTGCTTCGAATACCCCCGCGGAGGAAACAATAAACGCTGCCAACTCCGAGAAGAGCCGCGAATAAAAAAATCCATATGGGCTTGCGGGGTTTAGAGGTTTCTGGCTTTTCAATACGCATGGGTTTTCATTTTAATCGATATCGCTGGCTGTATTCCAGCTTTTTTTAGTCTCGTTAACTATGACGACAACAACTTCTGCAACTCCGCGTTAGCTTTTAAGTCGGGGTTAAGCCGCAGGGCGCTGCGCAGGGCTCGTTTTAGCGCCTTACGATCACCCATCCGCTCATAGACTCGTGCAAGGTAAAGAGAGGGATCCGCTTCCAGCGGAAATTCTTGTGCCATTTGCCGATAAAGCGCAAGGGCTTGCGGCAGTGCACCCACCTTTTCGTAAAGCTGGCCCAAACGCACATAGGCCGGGGTAAAACGCGGATATTTTTTAAGCATTTCTACCGCCATGGCAGCCTGCTCAGCGGGTGGCGCGCGTTGAAAGCTTAAAAGAGCCATGGGTGCGCGAATGCTGAACTCATCCGATCCGAGCTTTTGTAATTCCTCGTACATTTTTTTTGCTTCCCGGTAGTTTCCCGCCACCTGATGAATTCGAAAAAGGTCTTTACGATATTTGATGCTACCGGGATCAAGCATCAGCGCTTTTTCAAGATGAAGGCGGGCCTCGGCGGGATTGTTCTTCTTCTCTTCCAGCAGGGCGAGATAATACTGCGCTGTGGATGACTGCGGCATAGCCTGAACTGTTTTTTGCAGTAAACTAGCGGCTTCTAGAAGTTTATCATTCTCAAAATAAAAAATTCCGTCCGCCAATGCCATTTCGGGGGATGAGGGGTCTATTTCGCGGGCCTTGGAAAGCGCCCATTGGGTTTCTCGCATGAATCGTTTGGCTTTATACCCTGCGGCCAGAGATCGATAAAGACCTGCGTTTTTTTCAAGCGGCGGGCGAAGGTTTTCAAGCAGCGGCAGTGGCCGACCGCGAAATTGGTTAAGAAAATTAAAGTTGGCCACAGTCGTTTGCTCATAAAGATGGCGCGGCGCAGAAAATTCAAGCCGCGGCCGATTATCCGTGTTAAGCATTCCACCGTGAGCGAGTGTTCGGATTTCATTTTCACCCAACCAGTAACTGGCCAGCAAAGCCTCCGGTGTTTCAATGCCGTAGGGAGACAGGTCTTCGCGAACACCGGGCCTCGCAAAGGCTTTTTCTATTTTTTGAAAATCAATGCGCAGTGGATCCAACGACCCAATCAGCATAATATCCGGATAATAAGCCGCCCAAAGGCTGGCGTGCGGAAACACGCGCGCAAAGGTTGTGATGATCATTTGTAAATCTTCGGTCGACATGTTGTAGGCATGAAGCCATTGGCAGACCAGTCCGTCCGGGTGAAGGCGCTGCTTGAGCCGGCGGTAATGTTCGAGCGAGAAAAGGTTGGCAACGCCGGCAATCCATGGGTTGGAAGGTTCGGAGATAATGACATCGTATCGCTTTGGATTAAGCAATAGCTCGTTGCGCCCGTCGTTAATCACCAGATGCAAGCGAGGATCATTTAAAACGCCGCGATTAAGCTTGGTGAAAAATCGTGCCCCTTCAATCACTGCAGGCTCAAGTTCAACAGCATCCATATGCACCACGGGATGGGAAGCAACGGCCGCCAGTGTAGACGCGCTGCCAAGCCCGATGACAAGAACATCTTTTGCCTCGGGGTGTAACAGTAACGGCAAATGCCCCAACAAGAACTGGGTAAATGCATCACTGGTTGAAGCGTCGGTTTTACCGTTCACAGCCAGTGAAAGATCGTCACGCAATCGTATAACGCTTACGGTGGAGCCAGCGCCTTCTTTGTAGTAGAGCAGTTGCCGCTCACGCATGGATTTGACAAATTCGTGTGCGCTCAACCCTTTAACGCGCGAAGGGTTGATGGCCGTATCACTGGAGAGTATGCTTTTATTCCATGGGTGTACCGTCATAGCCGCTGCGATAACCGTCGCCGCCAACAAAGCCCCTCCCGCTGTTTTCTTTAGGGTAAGACTGTGTGGATAAAGCCCAAAAGCGATTACCCCAATGAGGGCGTTTAATGAGGCCGCCCCCATTAAGCTGGGTTGAATCCCAAAAACCGGTATCAACCAAAAAC
>CAYMUZ010000115.1:0-5176 GCA_964393875.1 uncultured bacterium
ACTCAATAATAAAATCAGAGTTATACAACGCCGGGCGTTTGGGATCAGAGATATGGAATATTTAAAACTCAAAGTCATCACTTCTTTCATTCCAGACAGCTAGAATCATGGTTATTTACCCACTAAAATTCCGGAAGAGCCGAATTATATTATAGCAATTACTCATAGGTTATCACTTAAGCTATCAATCATAAGCGGGGGACGGCGGCCTGGTATCTCCCTTCCTCTGGCTTCACTTAGTTCGATACCTTCCTAAATGCAGAGTTTAGTTCTGAGCGGCTGGGGGGGCTTTGCCTTACCCAGTTCCGAGTGGACGAACAGGATCTTCTGAGCTTTTCCTGGCGCACTAAAGCGCTGACCCCAAATCTAACAAATCTAATGCAAGCATGAGGTCATGAAAAATCCGAAATGTTATCCAAAACGGGCTTATCCGATTGGTTTTCTGGAAGGCGGAAAATCAGAGGGAAGTCGTTTGGGCTGGAAAAACTTAAAACAGAAGATTACCTTCGAAAACCACTGCCTCGAGGGCGAAACGACCTCCGGCTCGTCGGCCCCCCCCGTGAAGATCCGCCGCCACTGCCGCCAAAATAGTGGCGAAACGGTTCGTTGGGAATTTCGGGATGATCCGCCCGATTGAGTGATTTGCGTATCAGTCTTTCGATATTGGCCAAGTCCGACCCCTGATCAGGAGTCGCTAAAGTCACGGCGTGCCCGGACTGACCGGCGCGCCCCGTGCGGCCGATGCGATGCACATAGTTCTCAGCGTCATCGGGCAAATCATAGTTGATCACAAGCTCAATCATGCTGACATCGATACCGCGCGAAGCAATATCGGTGGCTACCAAGATCCGATAACGGCCATTTTTAAATCCTTCCATCGCCTGCTTGCGCTGGCCCATGCTCCGGTCCGAATGAATTTCAACCGCATCCTCCCCCATATCACGAATGGCCATCGTCACCCTCTTCGCCTTAGCCTTGGTGCGCGTAAACAAAATAACGGCGCCGCGGTATTTTGCGAGCAGCATGCGAACGACTTTTTTCTTCACATCTTCCTTCACAATAAAGACTTCTTGCGTAACATCGGCAGCCGCTGTTCCGGAAGGTGCAATCTCAACAGACACGGGGAGTTTCATATGCCGCGCCGTCAAATTCACAATGGCGGTGGGTATGGTTGCTGAAAAAAGCATCGTCTGCCTTTTGCGTGGGAACACATTTAAAATACGTTCCACCTGCGGGGCAAACCCCATGTCAAACATTCGGTCGGCTTCATCGAGCACCAGAATCGACATTTCCTTCAAATCGAGTGTTTTCTGCTGAAGGTGGTCGTTTAAGCGGCCGGGCGTCGCGATGATGATGTGTGGATGCCGGCGCAAAGCCTTGATCTGGGCAAACATCGGAGCGCCTCCGATCAAAACAGCGCTGATGAGATTAAACGGAGGTAAAATTTTTCTGAGCACCTCATCAACCTGCATTGCCAGTTCGCGCGTCGGCACAAGCACGAGCCCCCGGCCGCCGCCGCTGGCAATACGCTGAACCATCGGAATACCAAAGGCCAGCGTTTTACCCGTTCCGGTCTGTGCGATACCCACAATGTCTTGTCCCTCAAGAGCCATCGGTATGGCCTTGTGCTGAATGGGTGTCGGTGAGATAAACTTCATTCCGTCTAAAACCTTAAGCATATTGGGGGAAAGCCCCAACTGATAAAAACTTAGCACCGGCGACTGCATGGAATTGGGCTCCTTCATATCACATTCTCACTCGAAGTGATGGTTAGCAAATCTAGTTCTGCGCTGACTCTCAAGCCCAACGGAGCCCGGAACCAACGCTGTGGGTTTAACGACCTTTAATGGACAATACTAAAACATGTGACACGCTTTATTATAAGGGACGTTCGGCTCCATTACCAGGGTAACGTGATGCCTGCTTCCGCCGAAGAACTCTCGAGTGTCTTCCGCAGCCTTAAAAAAAGACGTCCTTTTCTATCAAAAAAGTCTTTGGTAAAAATCAATTCGACCCCCAGGGAATCACCGTCCCGGGTCGCCAGCTGTACTTCAATAGCCGCCCCATTCTTGAGAAAAACAGTTCCTCCGAAAATAATAGCGTGCTTGCGCCCCTCCGCATATTCCACTTCGAATGAGAGCTGGAAATCACGAGACCACTTCCAAGCCCCAAAAAGCGTCACACTTTGAATCTTTTTCTTGCCGAACACCTCCATCCCCAGCTGATAACGGATTTCTCCCCGCTTGGCCAGGAGACTTTTGGTTTGAATCGCTCCGCGAAAGCGGAAAGTGTTGTCGGTGTCACCGCCTAGGGAATACGTCAATTCCTGCCGCTCTGTCATGTCCCAATGCCCTTTAAAAATCAGTTCCTGCCGCCATCTTCTTTTTGTTTTAAGGGCTATTTGGTCCCAGGTGTAAATAATTTCGTGATGCTCCCCGACTCTCCAAGCGCCCCGGAACGTCAGCACATCTTTCGCTCCCGACGCCTTTTCCACCTCAAAAATAATGTTGTTTTGAGCGTTCGCACGCCACGTGCCGATAAGTTTGACAATCTCTGTAACCGTCTTATTCCTGGACTTCGTCTGCGCCGCGGCAATCACCAACGTCCCTGGCTCGGCCGCCACAAGCGTGGCTCGAAACCGGGAGGTTTCCCGATCACCCCCACTTTGGGCGCGATAAGTCAGTTCGTGATTTTCATCCAGGATCCACCGGCCCTGGATGACCTCACCCCCATCTATCCATTGATTTAATTGGGTCAGCTTCATCAACCTTATCCGATTTTAATTTCTGCTTTGATCGTCCGTACGGACAGTCAAGAAGTACGGCTACTTGCTATGCTCGCAGGTAATATAAGCCATGAGCGCTTTCATTTCCAGGCTGTCTGCAGGAATAGCCCGCCCTTTGGCTTTTTCGGTGAGATATTTGTTGATCACAGCAGGAAGTTTGTCTCCGACCTTGGCTAGGTTTGATTTTTTAATGACCTTCTCATTCTGGTGACAAAGAATGCAAGCGTACTTTGTGCCCAAGCTCCCCTTCTTACCTGAACAGATCACGCCCCTGCGCGATCAATTCCGGAGAAGGGGTTTGCGCAAGCACCCTAAAAGAAGCTACAGAACGCTCACTTTTCTCATGGCGTCTTTGATGCGGCAAAGCCCTTCTTCAATTTGCTTGACGTCAAGCGCGTAACTTAAGCGGATGTGATCGGGCGCGCCAAACCACTCCCCAAGGTAGGTAATCACTTTATATTCCTGATAAAGGACGGTGAGAAATTCGCGGGCATTCTTGCATTTTGGAAGTACGTAAAAAGCGCCCTCGGGCTTCCAAAGATCGAAGCCAAGACCCTGAAGACCTTTGTAAATGAGGTCCCGGCGCTCACGCCAAATCTGCTGCTGATGCAGAATGTATTCTTTGGGGGCTTTCATTGCGGCGAACGCCAAATCCTGCCCCACAAGATTGGTATTCATCGAGGTGTGGGTCTTGGCTTCACACACAGCTTCCACCACCGACTTGTCGGCACTCCACAAATAACCCACGCGCACGCCGCACATACAGTAGGTCTTTGAAAAAGAATTCACGGTAATCACGTGATCCCCTTGAATATGATAATTTTCGCGCTCGTAGATTAGGTCTTTGTAGACCTCGTCAGACACCACATAAACACCGAGTTCGGCTGTCACTTTTTCAATAGCTTTGAGCGTTGCAATGTCTTCCACTCGCCCCGTCGGATTTGACGGCGAATTGATGAGCACGGCCTTGCAGCCCCGCACCTTGTCCTTGAAATCATCCATATCGATGCGGCCCTCCACCAAGTCCGTATAGACCGGGACCATGCCGGCCATTTCAATCACCGGAGGGTATGAATAATAGTAGGGCCGGGGCAAAAGCACCTTTTGGCCCTTTCCCCAAATTCTAAAGATAAGATCGAGGGCTTCTGAGGCACCGTTAGTGATTATAAAGTTTTCAGCGGTCGAGCCAGGATACTCGTACGTAAGCGCTTCGCGAAGGTTCAGTTCGCCCTGGATAAGGCCGTAGCGCAAATCACGACGAATGATCATTCCCTCAAAGGCTTCCTTCGGTGGCGGAAGATCCGGCTGGCCGGAGCCAAAACTGATCACGCCAACGCCTTGTTTGCCAATAAAATCTGCCGGGCTCTTTAATTTTAAAATTTCTGCCATAAATTTCCTTCCTAAAGTTTGCGGTAGCTCAAACCTTTACGACCCACCGACGCTTTCTTTGAAATTTTTCAACAAGCGTCAACTTTTTTTTCCGGGGCAGCGTCTTGATCGCATACTCACGCACCATGGCGTCGGTTCGACTTAGACGTGTTTCTTTGTAAACCAGTTCCAGCGGCCGCCGCGCCCGCGTGTAACGAGCTCCTTTTCCTTCTGAATGCATCCTGAAGCGGCGGTCTGTATTGTTCGTCATGCCGGTATAAAGGGATTCATCGCAGCAGCGGATCATGTAAACAAACCATTTCCCTTTGGCCAACTTCGACCTCCGGGACTTCTTGGCATTTCTCTTCATCCCTTCCAGCATTCTTTTATACCGCGGCTTCATAGAATCTTCCAGACCCAAAAGATAAATACTCCCTGAAACGGCAGCCGCGCCCAAAACACCCAAACGGGGATGTGTGGAAAAAGATCAGGGTGCAGCGCCATATGAATATTGGCCGGGAACACGGCAATTAACAGCGTAATCAAGCCCCACCCCGCCAGCTTACGGGTTTGAACCAGCAGAACAAGCGCTCCCAACAAAGACTCAAAAAAGCCACTCACATAAATCATCGTAAGCGGCAGCGGCACCCACGGGGGTAGAATTTTAAGGTAATCGGAAGCTCTCAGAAAATGCGCGATTCCCGCAAAAATAAAAAAAATGGCGAGAACCGTCCTTAAAAAAATACGTACCGTTATTTTATTCGCCACTAAGGCTCTGCAAAACAATAGCATAGGCATTTGGCCGAGGGGGTTTTGAGCCGAATCAAAGTCGAATTTTTTGACGCGTGTCTTTAGACACGTTAGAAAAATTCGACGAAGATGCAGGCCAAAAGCCCCCGGCCCTTCGGGAGAGCCCTTTTTGCGGCAATTTCTTCGTTGCTCATCCTCAGCGTGTCTTTAGACACGCTGTCGTCCTTGCGCCTCGAACTTACCACAAACCGAGCCCTCCAAATGGCTATGTTA
>CAYMUZ010000116.1:0-10752 GCA_964393875.1 uncultured bacterium
AACCCTGTTTCAGGAGATCAACCGCCTGGAAGATGATTATGCCGATGCGCATTTAGGGACCCAAAAGGGGACAGGTCCGGGGGTTCAAAACGGCCCTGGCCCCTTTTTGCAGCGCGACCAGCAAATCTTCCGCTACTACAAGTTGATTCAACTGCTCAAGCGTTTAAATGGCATTGAAGTCACCGAAGAGGAATATGAGGCGGTTAAAGAGAGTTTTCATGAAATGAATACTGCGAAGATCGCCGATTTTATTGCCGTTCAAACACGGCAATCGCTCGTCCTCTCGAAACTATGGGAGAGAAACATTCGCAGTGCGATTGAGTTTTATGAGGTGGCGCGCGAAAGAGACGGCAGTATTCAAAGCCGGCTGCAGGAATATGCGGCAAGCGGGGACTCCGCGCCGGTCGTGCTGGTTTATGGAGGGTTTCACAAGGGCAGTATCAAAGAACTGCTGGAGAAGAGCGGCCTCTCGTATGTGATTGTCGCTCCAAAAATCACGGCGGTTAGTCCCAGGCATCAAGAGTATTACAAACAGCTCATGCGCATGGGCTATGACAGCATGGCGCTTCCCACCCTTGTTGCTAAAGCCACGAGAGCACCCGATATCCTAGAACTCGCAGCTCTGAGTCCCCGCAGTGAAGTTAGAATCCGGCAGCAAATCCGTTTGATTGCCGAAGCCGCAGCTCATGCCCAAACCGTCGGTGATATGGATTTGGCGCTTGCTCACCAGAAAGATCAGAATCTGAGAGCTGTCGAACATCCGGATGCTGTTCCCGTACGGTCCGAGATGCGGGCCATTCCGGAAGATTTAGTGAACTTGATGCCGCCGCTCGAGAGTATTTCCTTGCAGCCGCAAAACAAAGAGGGGCGTGGAGTGATGCTTTACTTCAATGACAATGACTCCGCAAATCACAATGATGTTGCCCGGCATTTCGCGCCGGGTTCTAAGAATCTGGAAGCTTTGCAGGCGGCAGTGACTCAAAATTACACGCGGCGGTCTAATCAGAGATCGCTTTATATCGACTTGCCAGAACCCTTTGAACTGAACGGCCGCCGGTGGGTGAGCCTGCAGCTTAAAGGAATTCTTTTTGATGCGAGTCAGCCGGTTCTGCCCCATAGCGAGGAAGCTTACCAAGCTGCCGGTGCGGGAGAACACGCCAAAGGGTTTGTGGAAAATCGGTATGAGGCTTTTCCTGATGGCAGCATTCAGAATGTCGGGGCCCAGCCAAGTCCCGATGGCGCGATGACGCTGGATAAAGCGATCCGGGAGTTTGCGCTGGCTTCCAGCATTAATCAAAATCAGAGACTTCATTCAGAAAACTATTTTGCCCCCGGAGCGATCGCTTATGGTGAGTTTCCGGGAGTGTTTTTTGAAGGCTTGCCTTTGGGGTTTGCAGTGTTGGGGATTGACGATGAAATGGCCGGCGCTGTCTCCCGCACGAATGAGGACAGTCTTCATGTTGCGGGGGATGTCACACAGGCGTTAAGCAAACTGCATCAGGCCGGATACACTCACCCCTTTTTGCATGGTGGTAACCTTTCAGGCAACGCATCCCGGACCAAGTGGTATGTTCATGATCTAGATGCCTCGAGATTCTTTGTGGCCGGAAGGGACCCTTTTGTGCAAGCGGCGGCCGCGCAGGCGCGCGATTTTCTCTATTTGCTGAAGAAATATACGGTGGATCGTTATCCTGTTGAAGGGGCGGAAATAAATGTTCAAGCCGGATTTCTCAGCTTGCAGCAAATATTGCAAGCGTATCTCCCGGAAGCCTGGTTTGCCCATTCTGCCATGCTCAATACTTGGACGGGGGATTTAATACATGCGGATGGTGATAAACTGAGGATCAGCGGCGGAGTTCTTGAAGTCCTGGGCGATTACCTGGATTCATTAAGAAAACCCGGCGATCAAGTGATGCTCGCTGCCCTGGAGAAGGCGCATTATAGCGGCCGTTTTCAGCCTCTCGTTCGGGGATTTGAGTTGCTGCTAGAGAACCGCCTAAGAACCCTGGGGTTTCAGGGGCAATTCCGTTCCGAAGTGCGATCTGTGGACCGCGAAGAAATCACTTTGGCAAGTGGAAGGAAAATACCCGCGAATTTACCGGATAATCTCGAAAGAGTTTTTATCAGCGCCGATGATCTTCGTGAGCAAGATTACTTTGCTGTTCGCGTTAACTCTAGAGATGTCCGGATGATGACCGACAAACAATTCGCAGAGATGGATTTCGACGATATTACCGAAGGGAATGAGTCTGCGGAGTTTCACGACCATCAAATCCGCGTGGATGACCACAATAATCTTTTTGTGGAATATGAGCCATGGGATGAGAATACGGGCCCGTCTTTCCGGTGGCCTTTACCGGCCGAGGCGGAGGAGTTTTCCAACTTACTTGTTTTTGATGCGGCAAAAGCGAGAAAAAACTGGCGCAGAATCCACGAGATTCTTCGGGAATTGCCGGGGGGGGATGATCAAGCAGATACATCCCTTGCGAGTGGTGAAGGCCGCCGAATCATGAGGCTTAAAGACGAACTTGTGGATTTGCGCGGAGATATTCTGACGATTTACCCTGAGACCATGGATGATACGCGGGGTTTTGTGATTCGCCGTCTTGATACAGATCCCATCACATCCTTTGAGCTCTTTTATGCGCCCAAGGGCCGCTCCGAAGTACGAATAAACGATGCCGGACACGAAATATCCGTGCTTCGGATTGATCCACAGCCCGGCACAGAGGCTTATGAGCAGTTGGTACGCGACATCAAGTTTCAGAGGTTCGGGAATGCTCGTGAAATGTTCCGCGGGGCGGCGGATTTTCTTAGGCAGCCACAAAAACTTTTGGGGATTTGGAAACTCCAGGACAAAACTGGAAAATTTTTAGGCGTTCACGTTGCCGCGCGCGTTCAGGAGCCTTCAACCGGAATTCTGCAGAAACTTTTTCAAGCCGATGAGGGAATGGCCGAAGGCGTGTTTGCTGTTATTCCTGAATATCAAGGAGTGGGTTTTGGCAGAGAGTTGATGCGTGAAAGTTTGGCGCAGCTCATTTTTGAAAAACCTCAGGGTATTCGCTATTATAAAATGGTCTTTGCACGCGATAATGAAACATCGTTTAGGGCCATTCGACGTGCGACGAATGCTTTGAATCTTCCGATGCGCGGTCCTTTGCCGGACAACCCTTTGGCCCCGCTGCGATTCTTAGCGGATCTTTTCCCCGAACAATCTCATCTCCCCGGCGCTCAAAGCATCCTGGAAGAGCTGCCCCTGATTTCTCAAGATCCTGACCAGGCCTGGAAAATTGCTCGAGAGGGAGGCCTTCGGGCTGAAGTGCGGAGCGCGCCGTGGAAGAATCAATATGAAAGTTCCATCGACGGGATGAAGCGGCTTGCGGCCGATACGGTGGACTGGCTGATTGCGCAAGGCTATCCGGCAAAAGAAATCTTAGCGGCTTATAAAGACCACATTCCTGCGATGAAAGAGACTGAAGCGGGCGATAGTTCCGCCATGACTTTTGTGAAATATGTTACTTTGCGAAAAACAGCAACGACTCCAGAAGTAAAGCAGGTTACCCTGCGGATGCGGTATGCCAGGCTCTACAATCGTTATCTCGCGGCACACGAACTCAATTCGGCGGATGTTTTTTATCAGAATGTGGCCGTGGAAATTATTCGTGAAGCCGAGGGGCTGCACGTTCTTACGCACAGCGGAAATGATTTTTTCGAAGTGTTGGAATGGATTGACAGAGCTCTCAACAAAGTTACAACGCCAGGAGCAAATTTTGTTTTCCCCTCGCCGCGGTTAGCGCAGCAACTGCAAGCGGTTAGAGAAAAAATAAAACAAGCGGCGGCTTACGTTATTTATCCGGAATACATCGAAGCCTTAAAACAGAGGGACGCTTTGGATTGGGGCAAGGCAAAAGGGGTTTATGACCCGCAAAGATTGGAAGCTTTGGTAAGACAATTGCCAAAAGCAGGTTTGACCTCTTATCGAGAATTTGAAGTCAGATTCGAAGGGGACACTGCGAAGGGATTGTTGTCTCAGGAGTTGAGGGTGGTTGTGTGGCATAGTTTGGAAGCTTATCTGACAGGGAAGTTGATCTCGGCAGAAGACCGTGCCATTTATTACTATTTTCTGCTTCAGTTTGCGGAGAATATTTTAAAGCGGGCGGATTTCAGCGATGCGAAGCGAAATCAATTGCGTTTTGAAACGGGGGATTTTGACAGTTCTTTTTTTGACCCCCTTGCGGATGACCTCCTCCCGCTATTGGACAACCTCAAAATGCGTTCCGAGATGCGTCGGGAACGAAGTCCCGACACTTCTGTGAACTCGGCGGGGCCTCGTTCCGAGATGCGTCGGCCTGTCGGTTTACCCGAAGCAGGGACAAAAAATGCGTTTGTGCCGATTGAACAAGGGGAAAGGAATACGGTGGCATTAATTCCGCTGGCGTTGGGTTTCCTGGATCTTTTCCAGCTTCTCGCGGAGAAGGGAGCGAAAAGTGATTTAACAGCTTTGACAGACATTCCTGGAGAAATCACTATCCGTAACCAAATTATTACATACAAATCGGGCCCGTTGTCACTCGATGTTCTCATGGGTTACGATCTGCTTGCCACAAAACTTGCCCAGCAAATGATTGTCGTTGCCGAGGTTGGACCGATGGGCACCGTGGCGCAGGCCATCACTTATGACTTTCAGCCGGTGACGATTGCGAATGAAGCGGAACGCCAAAGGAGGATAAGTCATGATCGTAGCTTTATTCCGTTTGTTTATGATGATGACTATCCCCTAGTGATGGAATTCAGCCTCAATCCGCAGGCTAAAGAGCTTAATAATTTGGAAGCCATTTATATCGGAGGATTCAAACCTGGGAATTTTTTAAAATTTGAGATCCTGGAAAAGAAACCGGCTTCAGACCAGTGGACGCCCTTTCAACTGGAAGGTCCGTTTTTGGGGAAACAATCTAATCTGATTCTACCCCCAGATGTGAAAGCTCCGACGAAGACTGTGGCTATTACTGAAGATCAACTCCAGCAATTGATTCATCAAATGCAGCAAGCGCAGCACGAATTGTTGTTGAAAGCTACTTTTGTTCCTGATCCCCGCGCCCTCATTCGCTCCGAGACAAGACAAGTCTCCAGATCGGAGACTCGCTTGCCGGGTACGCGCCAACCCGCGCGCTCCGAAGTGCGGACAGTTTCAGGTTCAACATCGCAGAATTCGTTTGGGCACAAGGAGGGTTCGCCTGACAGTCAACGAGTGAATCTTGAAAAAATTCTGGATACGGCTTTTGGATTCAGAACACCGCAAGATAGAAAAAAGCGTGAACTGCGGATTCTTGATATTGGGACTCAGCTTGGCCATTTTATGGTGAATATCAAGGGCCCATTGGAAGCTTTGGGGTACCAGGTTGTGATGAGAGGCCTTGAACCTAAAAAAAATTCAGGGATTGATATCGGATTGAACTTACATCAAGGCATTCTCGGCCCTGAAAATTTTATCCTGGGAAGTATCGACGCAGAAGGGGAAATCAGAACCGCTGTTACAGAGGATTGGCCCGTGCAGCACGTGAACGAACCTTTCGACCTCATTTTTGCCAATGCACCCGACTTCATGGAGAATCGGGACATCTACGACTGGATTCTGAAGACGTACCAGAGGTACCGGACTCCGCAGGGGCTGGGATTCATCCGTCTCTATGAGGGCAGTAAGTTTACGGAACAAAATAAAATAGAGGACGGAAGTATTTTAGAGGCGAGTCTTGCCGCTCATCCGGATATTTCATTTCTTGAATTTGACCGCCAGACCACGCCGAATCTTGTCCGCGGAACGCATCCCATTGGGCCGCTTGTTCTTCTTTCTCCGCAACCCTTAACGCTCGATGTTCTTCGTGCTGAAGTACGGGTTATCCCTGAAGCAATACTGACGGCGAAGAATGGGGCGCTTAAAGAATATCAGCGGCTTCTCGCCGAGCAGGATAAAGCGGCGAATCCCGCGCGGTTAGAAACAGCTCGGCAGCAGGCTCTGCGCATGCTGGGCGGGGTAGGAAAAGAAGGAGAGGCCTTGGACTTTTGGCAGCAGCAGCCAGAGTGGCAGCCTTGGAGTGCTTCTCCTGAAATGTTGCACATTTTTCAGGGATGGATGCCTAAACAGATCAAATTGCTGTACGAGCATATAGGTAAACCACAAGGAGTTCAGCAGAAACAGTTTGCTCAGACCTTGCTGGAATCCATCAGGCAGATTCAATGGCTGACAATCCACTATTTGGTTCAAGAACAGCACCGGGCCTACCGCGGACTTCCGCTGACAATTATATCGGAACGAAGCTTTCATCGCGCATCTTTAAATGTACTAGAAGCTGCTTTTTCGAGAGCTCCGGACATCCGCGGGCTTTACAACGAAGATCAAGCCGAACGGTTTTTGTTTCCCGGTGAAACGGACGGTAATAATGAGATTGCCCAGCTGGATGCCGTCCATTCAAAATTGACGCATGCTGCCGAGGGAGGCGCTCGCCTAGAGAACCTGAATGCGATTTCCGTGAACGTTGTTAGCAGTGTTTTCCTAAATGCCCCGAATGCGTGGGAGAATTTCTTGAAATCTGTGATTGAGGAAACCCTGCATTTTATGGAGACTCCGGAAGAACGTGACTCATTTAAACAGTTTGCGGGCGACCGCAAACAAAACACCCGGCTTGAAGCCGAGATGGGTATTCCTGGAACGGTTGAGAAAATCGCTGCAGCTATTGGCCCTGAAGTTGCGGCCATTCATCAGCGGTGGCCGCGCATCAACAGGAGGACGGTTGAATGGAAGAAAGAGGATAAAGCCTTTAGCCGATGGCGGCAAAACATTGCGGGAAAAGATCAGCAGATCCTTCAAGTAATTCTCACGGGATCTGAGAAAACGTTAGCGGCGCTTATAGAAGAATATCCCCATAAGGTTTCCATCGCCTATCACGAGAGGGAAGACCCCTCCGAGGGGCGCACGGTCTATTTAAAGTTAGAAAATCTCATTGAGGATGTTGCGGTGCTGCGGATCAAGGGATCGCGTCCCCGTACAGACACCGACGGAATGACCCTGCTGCCTTATAAAGGGCACAAAGGGCAGTCGTCCCGGGTTATGCAAGCGCAAAAGGATGGGGAGATCAAATTTTTTGATACCGGCGTTGGGCCTTTCGGTGCCTTGTCTTTTAAAGATGCCGAGAAAGAAGACCAGCTCATGAGATTTGCCCGCGAACAGCGCCGCGGTTTCCACACCGATAAGGCCTTGGCGCTCGGAGAGTTTTTAAATTTGCGTTATCCCCAGGGAGAAGAGGGCGCGTTTCAAAACATGGGATTCTTTATTTCTGGGATGAAAGAAGACGATAGTCGCATGACGAACGGCATTATTTCTAAAGAGTCTGCGGCGGTATTAGTTGTCAGAAGCCTAGCCTCGGGTGCATTTGAAATTTTAAGCCCCGGCAATGCAGTCCTTGTCATGGAAAGTTTTGGCCGGTCACTTCGAAGTCTACATGATGCCGGGTATGTGCATCTTTTTGCTCATTTGAATAACGTGGGTATTGAGGGATTAGGCCGAGAGGGAAAAACGTATCTTGTTTTACGTGATTTGAATAATTCAATAAAGATTTCGGATTTGCCGCCTGTCCAGAAAACAGCCTGGCGTTTTGCTGATTTTATGAGAGCCAGGCAGTTTATTGATAAGGCCATTCGAGAAGCTAAAGGATCTCAAGATTTGATCAGGGCGTTTATCCGAGGGTATTTTGGCCTGAAGGACACGCTTGCAATACAGGCGAAATGGAGCGTTCTTTTACAAGAGGCTGTGGCCCCTGATTTTTATCGTTTTGTTCTCAGACAGCGCGACAAAAATGAAAGCTTTCACCCGTGGGAGGTTCCACAATATCAAAATTTATGGCAGCGCTTAACTGAGGTTGTGGCCCTTCGGGCCGAAGTGCGGACGCCTCGTGGGGATGAGTTAAAGGCTCATCGGATTTTTAAGCGGCCAGAGCTTTCCGACAGAATCGGAATGGATCAAATCGAAGTCTGGGAGAGTGTTTTTGGAAGGGTGGATGGGGAATGGAGCGAACCGGATTGGGATTTATCGTTGAATTTTTCGGATGCGGTTGTCAAAGAAGCACAGCACCAAAATAAAAAATTTCTGGCGCAACAGAAGGCTCGATTTTTAGGGGTGGGTTTTGGATCGGGCATCGGGGCGATGGCACTTCTTTACGAAACACTTGTGCGGCAGAAGATTCCACGACTGGAAATGGATCTAATAGAAATTAATTCAGAGGCTCTCAGTAATGCCTCGACAAATTTCCAGCGCCAGCTTTCCCGATTAGGCATTTCGTATGAGGTGCAGGATAAACCGCGTTCCAGAATTTTAAAACTTGGAGAAGGGGGCCGGATGGGGTCTATCCGGCTTTATAAAGTTTCCGTGGGGAAAGAGCTGGTACGGTTTAAAAAAGAAAAATATGACATTGCTTTTTTCCATGCCCCCAATGCCAGGCCTCAAGAGCACATTGATGATTTGGTGAATGATGAGGCCGGTATGAGCCCTGATTTTGTGATGCTCGATGAAGATTTTTACCGAATAACGCTCCAGGAGTTTGCCCGACTGCTTGATAAAGAGGGGGTGGGCATGACAGCCAATGATCCGGTTATTTTAAACTCGATGCGTCTGTGGATGCACGCCCATGACCGAAATATTCAGCTTGAACTCGTTGATAGTGCCGACAACCTTCTGGATCCCGACCATATTCCTGATCATCTGTATCAAGATCCCGACAAAACACGTATTGTTTTCCGAATCATTCGAAATCAAACGCGCTTGTCGGGTACGCGCCAACCCGCGCGCTCCGAGGTGCGGAAAAACCCTGATGAACCCGGTACTCCCGGAACCGGTACCGAAGGGTTAAAACAAATTCTCACGAAAATAGGGCCAACCACGGTATTCATCAACGTGACGGACGCCGCGAATCCTGAAGAGCTGTTCTCAGAATTGGCGCGGCTTTCAGAGGCAGGTGCAAAAGTGGTTCCCTACGATCCTACAAAAGGGGGCACGGACAACAAGCTCGTGCAGCTTTTGAAAACATTCCAACGTTTTCATATCGTGCAGGGTTCTTTCGATCAGGTTGTTGCAGGGCTGCGGAATAAATTAAACATGAATCTGATCCACTATTCTCAGGCAGAGACAAGGGCCAAGGCTGAGACTGAACAAAAGCAGATTTGGACCAAGTCCCGGGTCATTTATCTGGTCGGAAAGCCAGGGGCAGCCGCCTACGGCTTGAGTCAGATCCATGCACTGCGTGAAGCCGTTCAAACAGAAGAAATCAGGGAATCGCTGCTGGCCCAGCTCGAGATTGCGGACAAAAACGGCTATTATGTTGTTTCTGAAGCAAAGTCTCTTTGGATGAGATGGCAACTCGCGGCCCAGTCTGTTGTGGCTATCGCTCAAGCAGCGTAGCAGAGTCTTAACCCGCCAAGGGCAAAAAAATATTTACGTCAAAGTGGCTGTGATGTATCCTATGGCGCTTGTGTTCCTTGAAAACTTAGCTGAAGAGATAACCTTTTATAGCGCACCCGTATTTTTAGAGGAGGGGTTCTATGAACGTGAAGCAAATTCTCAACCGCAAGGGATGTGAAGTCGTAACGATTCGGCCCGATCAGCCGGCTCAGGATGTCGTTCGTGTGATGAACCGCCGTAAGATAGGAGCAATCGTGGTTGTTACCGAGAGGGGGGAGGTTGCAGGCATTATTTCAGAGCGCGATATGATTCGCGCGCTTGAAAGCTGGGGCGCAGAGTCACTTCGAATGCCGCTCAGTCGCCTTTGCAGCGCACCGGTGGTTGGCTGTTCTCCGGAGACCTCCATTCAAGACATTATGACCCTCATGACGGAACGTCGCGTTCGGCATGTCCCAGTGATTCAAAACGGTCGATTGCAGGGGATCATTTCGATCGGTGATGTGGTCAAAGAACTCCTCCAGGAATCAGAACACCAGATTAATTCTCTCAAAGACTATCTCTACAGCTAGTACCGCGGCTTCTGAGAAAACACACTCGGGAAACAGGATCTGCGACCAAAGTGGTCTCGGATCTGTCGCTGGTTTCCTTGCATTACTGCAGAAAATTAATGATTCATACTCAAAGACCTCAGAAACAGGGACTCTACGATCCTCGCTACGAACACGATGCCTGCGGCGTTGGGTTTGTCGTCAATTTCAAGGGACGTAAGTCTCATGCGATTGTCAAACAGTCACTGGATGTTCTCGTCAATCTCACACACCGCGGAGCCTGTGGCTGTGAAGCCAACACGGGCGACGGAGCGGGCATTCTTCTGCAGATTCCCCACCATTATTTTGTCCAGGAATGCCGTAAAGAGGGCTTCAGCCTGCCCGGTTCAAAAGAATACGGGGTGGGGATGGTCTACCTGCCGCCGGCGGAAGATGAACGCCGGGCCGCAGAGAAGATTATGGAGACAGTTATTACGGAAGAGGGCCAGCATTTTCTAGGGTGGCGTACGGTGAAAACTCGAGACGCCTCACTGGGGCCCACGGCGCGTGCGAGTGAGCCGTTTGTAAGGCAGCTTTACGTCGGACGCAGCTCGAAGCTTCAAGATGACGATGCTTTTGAGCGTAAGCTGTATGTCATTCGACGGCGTGTGGAGAATGCGATCCGCTATTCGGGGCTGGCGGGGGGGTCGTTTTTTTATGTCTCGAGCCTTTCGCACCGCACGGTGGTTTATAAAGGCATGCTTCTTTCCGAGCAGG
>CAYMUZ010000117.1:0-3515 GCA_964393875.1 uncultured bacterium
GGGGGGTGCCCCCAGACGGCCTTTTTTTGACAGGAAATTATTTAGGGGGTGTCGGCATTCCGGATTGTGTTCATGAAGCGGAAGCTTGCGCCGATAATCTTTTTCACCAAACAGCAGCCTGAAGCGCAGGCACTTTTTTAAGCGGAGGGAATGAAACCATGTACGATCACCTACTTATTTTAGGATACGGGGCCCCATCGAATGCCAAAGAGGTACGTCCATTTCTGGACTCGGTGATTAAGGCCAAAGAACTGCCCGAAGATCGTCTCGCGGAGCGTACCGAACACTTTCTGAAGCTGGATAACGAAATGCCCTACGTAAAACTTGTCGAAAAACTCACCGACAAGATTGAAAAGATGCTTCCCGCTTTCGGCTATCCGCTGCCTGTTTACTTTGCGATGCGGCATGGACTGCCCTCCATCACGGACACCCTTCAACGCATCAAAAAACGCAAGTGCTCTCGCGGCTTGGCCGTGATTCTTGTTCCGCAAAAATCCGAATTCGGCTACGAACGCTATGTGCAGGCAGTGGATGCGGGGCGCAGTGCGACCGGTACCCAGAACATTCAATATGAATATCTCAAAATTAAGCATAATCACCCACTTTTCATTCAGGCCTGGGCCGATCAGGTGCGTCAGACCATGCGCAAAATGACGCTCGAACAACGCGAATTTGTGCACATGTTTTTTACGGCGCCGGCGATTACGCGCACAATGGCGCAATTGTGTGATTATGAAAAGGAGATGGCGACGACTTGCGCACTGCTCATCCGTGACATTGCTCATCCCAAATGGAGCATCGGGTATCAGTCGCGTTTTGGCAGCAGTAAGGAACCCTGGGTGGAGCCCGATGTGCCTTACCTGTTAACCCAGTTGAATAAAGAAAAGGAACAGCATGTGCTGCTAGTGCCTTTGGGTTTTACCGCAGACTCGATAGAAACGCTTTATGATCTCGAGGTGGATACCCGAAAAAAAATAGAGATTGCCGGTTATGGATGTATGCGCGTGACGCCTGTGATTGAACACCCAAAATTTGGGTTGATGATCCTCGATTTACTGCTTGAAAAACTGAAGAATTAACCCCTGGAGAGCTGACTATGGAAGGTTTAACGCAGGCTGTGAAAGAACTCGATCTTCGTGAGACCGGGGCACTCAAAGACGGCGTTCTGCAGAAAAGTAACCGTCGGTTATTTATGCAGTTCTATGCGTTTGGTGGCGTCCGTTCTTCTGAGGCGCTTGCAACAGCTCTTGTGCAAAGCAAGTTGGAAGCGGTGCTCTACGAGGATCTTAATGATCCGCAAGGAGTGGGGCTTTTACTGATGGCGGAAGATCCGCAGTTTTTTGCGGCGGAAGCGCGTACCTTTTTGCTGTCGGAACCGTTTGTTTTCCTCACACAGAAACGGGAGATGAGCATGATGGGGCGGACCTACGGTCTTGGTCGTGAGGCTGATCTTGAAGACTGGCTTATCAGTAAGCCGAAGCGGACTGTTTTCAACGCTGAGAATTCGTGGGCGATTTGGTACCCGCTGCGTCGTAAGCCTGAATTTGAATTATTGCCCCATGCGGATCAGGGACGTATTCTAGCAGAGCATGGCGCTATCGGCCGTTCCTACGGCGAGCAGGGTTTTGCCCAGGATGTGCGGCTTGCCTGCCACGGGCTCGACAAAAACGACAATGAGTTCGTCATCGGCCTGGTGGGAAAACAGCTTTACCCGCTTTCCCGCATTGTGCAGGATATGCGCAAGACCGTTCAGACGGCCAAGTATATTCAGTCGCTAGGGCCTTTTTTTGTAGGGCGTGTACGCTTGCAGAATCCAAAAAATTAGGGCAAGTGGAGTCGCATTGGCGCAGTGGGACAGGATTTTTGTATACCCGCAGGACCGGCGCGCGGGCCTCCCTTCGCGGTGGAATGAGCGATAGAAAGGAATTTGGCGTGAAACGGTTCTTAGCTCTGTTTGTCCTTTGGGGCCTCTCCTTGACGGGCTGCCAGACGGCGTCTTCTGTAGCGGCGAAAGCATCGCTTCCCACGCTCGGCGCTGCTATTTTTCTTGATGACGCTGCCACTCATACAGCGCGTCTGGAGCGCTTTCTGGCCGGACGCACGCAATTGCCAGAGCGTGAAAAAATCAACTTTCTTCTCGAGAGTCTTCGCTCGTCTTCCTGTCGGTTTGTTCGCAATGGCGACACCTATAAGCCGGATGAGGCGATGCGCTGGCTGCGCTGGAAAATGGGGCATCGCCAGTACCGCAATCATCCGATTCGTACGGCCAGAGATTTTGTGGATCGCGTGGCCGATCGCTCGGTGAATACCGGAAGGCCTTATGAAGCCATTCTTCCCGACGGCCGGCATGTGGCGATGCAGGCGCTTTTGGCCAACGAGCTGAATGCGCTAGAGAAGGCTTTTGGTCGTTAATAGAACCTTACATCCTCCGGGAGGATCTGCCCCCCCCCGAGGGTTCGTGTTCTCAATCGGTTCGGCGTTTGAAGCTTATCAAGAAAGAGGCCGTTATGAAATCTCCCAAGAAAAAGGTGTTATCCACTCGCATTGAGCGTGATTCGATGGGCGAGATGCCTATTCCGGCTGGAATGCTTTACGGGGCGTCTACCCAGCGAGCTGTTTTGAATTTTCCCATCAGCGGCAGGCGTTTTTCACGCGGCTTTATTTACGCACTCGGACAAATCAAACTTTCGGCCGCCAAAGCCAATTTGAAACTGGGGCGGCTGGATGCCCGTCGTGCTAAAGCCATTGTGTTTGCCGCACAGGCGGTTCGTGACGGCCGGCATGACGAACAGTTTGTGTTGGATATTTTTCAGACGGGTTCGGGCACCTCAACGAATATGAATGCCAATGAGGTGATCGCGACGTTAGCGACGCGCCGATTGGGGCTGGCAAAGGATTCCCTTAAACGCGTGCATCCCAACGATCACGTCAACAAAGGGCAGTCAAGCAATGATGTTATCCCAACAGCCATTCATGTTGCCGCGGTGTTAGAGATTCGAAATGCGCTGATCCCAGCGTTGCACAAACTTCAAAAAGCGCTTGGCTTGAAGGCGCGGCTTTTTGCACGTGTGAATAAAATAGGCCGTACCCATCTCCAAGATGCCACGCCCGTAACGCTTGGGCAGGAGTTTGGAGGTTTTTGTGAGCAGGCGCGTAAATCGGTCGAGCGTCTTGAGAAAGCGATGGGCAGTTTGCGTGAATTGCCGTTGGGGGGCACTGCCGTGGGAACGGGGATTAACACGCATCCGCGCTTTGCACGCGAAGCGATTCTCGATCTGAATCGGACTTGCCGGGAAAGGTTTTTTGAAGCACGTGATCATTTCGAAGCACAGAGCGCCAAGGATGCTTGCGTGGAGGCGAGCGGGCAGCTTAAGACTGTCGCAGTGTCCTTGATGAAAATTGCGAATGATCTGCGCTGGCTGGGCTCTGGTCCGCGCGCGGGGTTTGCGGAAATTAAACTGCCGTCCGTTCAACCAGGGTCGTCGATTATGCCGGGCAAAATCAATCCGGCCATG
>CAYMUZ010000118.1:0-5386 GCA_964393875.1 uncultured bacterium
GGTTTTGGCAGCGGCCATGGTGAGCGGGCACTGGAGACTCTCTTTTTTGGTGATCATCGGGTCACAGATGATCAGCTATGCCAAGGCGCGCGCGGCGATGGAGGTGCCGGTATCCAATACGGAATGGCCTGATTTTGCTGAGCGATTTGAACGCTCCGTTATTTTTACGCTTGGGGTTGTGCTGTGGGGAATTTTTCCGGCTATCTACGGCGGGCAGGATATTTTTTTCTGGACGCTGGTAGTGCTCAATACGGTTATTTACGCCGGGTTTACTCAGCGATTCATGCGGGCCAAGCGCATTATCGAGGAGCGTTCTTCGGGCGGAAAATAAGCAATGGGTAAGGGAACGGCTCATCTGGCAGACCTTCCGCAGCGATTCGAGCAAAGCCTGCGGACGGGCGGGCTTATCTGCCGGGGCGAGAAAATTTTTGTCGCTTGTTCGGGCGGGCCTGACTCTGTCGCGTTGATTTACCTTCTGGCCGCCCTTTCTGAATCGTGGAACTTGAAGCTCGGGGTGCTTCATTTTAATCACGCGCTGCGCGGGGTTCACTCGACAAGGGATGTCCAGTTTGTCCGCAAACTTGCACAGCATTTCAAGATCCCGTTTTACTCCGCTAAAACCATATCGCTTAAAAAGAAAGCGTTAAAAAACAGACTTTCGCTTGAGGAAGCCGGGCGGCATGTCCGTTACGCTTTTTTTGAAAAATTAGCCAAGCGCCACAAAATTCAAAAAATCGCATTGGCTCACACGCTCGATGACCAGGCTGAAACAGTATTGATGCGGCTTGTGCGGGGCACTGGGTTACGCGGGCTTTCGGCGATTCGCCGTATTTTACCGGGGAAACACACGCAATTTGTTCGCCCGCTGCTTGATTTCCAAAAGACAGAACTGCTGGGTTTTCTTAAAAGCGAAAAACACACCTACCGTACGGATTCGAGTAACCAGACCCCTCAGTTCGAGCGCAATAAAATTCGGTTATTTTTCTTGCCCTGGCTCGCGCGTGAAATCAACCCTCGCGTCTCTCACGCCCTGGCGCGCATTCCCGATCTTGTGGCGGAAGAAAATGATTTAATCAGCCGCTTAGAAATGCAGAGTTGGCCGCGGGTGTTGAGTAAGAAAACAAAGGCTGGGAAAATAATCGTGTTGAAAAGAAAAGTTTTTTCAGGGCTCCACACCGCCTTACAGTTTCGATTGCTCAACCGCGCACTTCGGATGTTGAATGCCCGCAGCGGTCTTGATTTCGAGACATGGCGGCGCATTCAAGCTGGGCTTGGGCGTCGGCGGTGGCAGGTCTCTTTGCCTCGAAATATTGATCTTGCTTTGCTTCCGTCGGGTGTTGTTTTAGGGGTTCGCAATACCAGTCGCGGCAACGATTGCAGCGAGGGCTCCATTCAGCGGTGACCACGTCTGGATTAAGATTTGCTATGCCTGAGAGCGCATGATAGACTACCCCCTCTTTCCGCAATTTTAACGCTCAAAAGTGACAAAAAAAGGATGGGGTTGTGACAACAGTTGATAGCAAAAAACTCTTAAAAAAAAATAAGAACAACGCTAAACCGCAACAGGGCAAAAATCCCGGGGATCCTGAAAAACGCCGGCTGCTGGCATTCCTTTTGATTCCGCTCGCTTTCATTCTGATTCTGCAGATCTTTGTATTGCCCAATTTTGAAGTCAAGAGCATGCCGTATTCCGAGTTTTATAAAGTGGCCTCTAACAACAAGCAGCCCAGTCAAATTCTTTCTGCCAAGATTCTTGAAGGAACCGTTCAGGGGCAGCTGCGCTCGGGGGCCTATTTTCAGGTGAATGTTCCGCCTAATGATCCAGATTTACTGCCGATGCTCCGCGAAAATATTCCCAGTCTTGAGATTGGCGCTTCACAGGGGTTTTTCCGAAACCTGATCTACTCGGTGTTGCCGGTTCTGCTTTTAATCGCGTTCTTCTGGTTTTTTGTCTATCGCGGCGTGCAGCAGGGTGGTGGAAAGATTTTTTCTTTTGGCAAGTCGCGCGCCAAGTTATCCGATGTCGAGTCCAATCGTATCACCTTTAAAAATGTGGCGGGAGTCGATGAGGCAAAGGACGATCTGCAGGAGATTATAGAATTTCTCAAAGAGCCGAAGCGCTTTGAAAAGCTGGGCGGACGTATTCCTAAAGGGGTGCTTCTGATGGGCCCTCCGGGCACGGGTAAAACACTGCTTGCTAAAGCGGTGGCGGGCGAGGCCGATGTGCCGTTTTTCTCCATTAGCGGGTCCGATTTTGTGGAAATGTTTGTGGGGGTCGGTGCGTCGCGGGTGCGTGATCTTTTTGAACAGGGTAAACGAGCCTCCAAACAGAGTGGACGCGGTGCGATTTTATTTATTGACGAAATTGATGCGGTCGGACGTCAGCGCTTTGCAGGTATCGGCGGCGGGCATGATGAACGCGAGCAGACGCTCAATGCCCTGCTGGTGGAAATGGACGGATTCGATTCGCATGCAGGCGTCATTTTAATCGGTGCAACGAATCGTCCGGATGTGCTTGACCCAGCGCTATTGCGCCCGGGTCGATTTGACCGTCAGATTGTCGTGGATCGTCCTGACATTAAGGGACGGGGCGAAATCTTGAAAGTACATTCTAAAGATGTCAAGCTCGACCCTGCGTGTGATCTGATAAAAGTGGCTCAGCAGACGCCGGGGTTTTCGGGGGCGGATCTGGCCAATCTAGTGAACGAGGCCGCTTTACTTGCGGCTCGCCGGCGCAAAGAAACGGTGACCCAGCAGGAGTTGGAAGAGTCTATCGAGCGCGTGATGGTGGGGCCTGAGCGTAAAAGCCGTGTGATTTCCGAAAAAGAGAAAAAAGTAAAAGCCGTGCATGAATCCGGCCATGCGCTTGTGGCGTTGCTCATGCCCAACAACGATCCAGTCCATAAAATTTCCATTATTCCGCGCGGCCTTGGTGTCGGCGGTTACACGCTCCAATTGCCCACGGAAGATCGCAATTTGGTCACGAAACAGGAACTTCTTGACCGTATCGCTGTGCTGCTCGGCGGGCGTGTGGCCGAAGAGCTTTATTTTAGCGAGATCACCTCCGGAGCTTCAGACGATCTTCAAAAGGCGACGCAGTGCGCGCAGATGATGATCTGCGAGCTTGGAATGTCCGAAAAACTGGGTAATCTAACTTTTGGCAAGCGCCAGCAGCAGATTTTTCTTGGGCGTGATTTTATGCGCGAGAAAGATTATTCAGAGCAGACGGCTGTGCTGATTGATCAGGAGGCACGGCGGATCGTCGATGAAGCGTATGACCGTGCGAAGACACTGCTTTCGGCAAACCGTGAAAAACTCGACAAGCTTTCCAGCGTGTTGATTGTCAAAGAAGTTCTGGATGAGTTTGAAATTGCCGCGGCCGCGGGCCTACCGCTTCCCAAAGAACGGGCGATGCCGGTTATCGCGCCGGTTGTCGTGCTGGGAACCGGACCTGCCCCTCTCGGAGTTTAGTTCGTGCGCTGGAGTTTTCGTGGCCGCACGCTAGAGACCTCCCGACCTTTGGTGGTTGCAATTTTAAACCTGACGCCCGACTCTTTTTCCGATGGCGGACGGGTGAGAGATCCTTCCCAGGCGCTTGAACAGGCTCTTTCCCTGATTGATCAGGGCGCCGACATTTTAGACCTGGGGGGTGAATCGACGCGGCCGGGCGCTATGCCGGTTTCGGCTGACGAAGAAATTCGCCGTGTACTTCCTGTTCTTAAAAAAATAAAATCTGCCGTGTCCACCCCTGTTTCGATCGATACGACCAAAACGGATGTTGCCCGTATCTGTTTGGAGGAGGGCGCTGACATTCTCAATGATGTAAGCGCTTTGGCCGTTGGGGGCAACGACATGGCTGATTTAGTGCGCCAGTCGGGGGCGGGGTTGGTCTTGATGCACCGGCGCGGCAATGCCGTGACCATGCAGGAGCTTGTCGTGTATGACGATGTGGTGAGTGAGGTTTGCGAGGAACTTGCGGGTTGTTTCCGGCAGGCTTTGAATGCGGGAGTTTCCGCCGACCAAATTGTGGTGGATCCTGGTTTTGGTTTTTCAAAGAACACAAAGCAGAATTTTAGCCTTTTGGCTGGGTTAGAACAGTTTTTAAGTCTGAATCGGCCGGTGATGATTGGGCCTTCGAGAAAGTCATTTATCGGATCGATGAACGGCGCGGCGCCCGCTGAACGGCTGATGGGCACGGCCGCAGCCGTTGCAATCGGGTTTTTAAAAGGCGCTCGTATTTTTAGAGTGCATGATGTGCGTCAAATGCGTGAAGTTCTTCAAGTTTGTCAAGCGATTGAAGCGGAGGGGGTGAAACATGTCAGGACATAATAAATGGGCGAGTATTAAACATAAAAAAGCGATTGTCGATGCAAAACGCGGAAAAACTTTTACAAAAATTATACGCGAAATTACGATGGGTGCCCGTTTTGGCGGCGGTGACCCGAACTCCAACCCGCGTTTACGTACGGCCATTCAGAGCGCCAAAGAAGCGAATATGCCTGCCGACAATATTGAACGTGCTGTTAAAAAGGGAACCGGTGAGCTCGACGGCATGACCTATGAAGAATTGACGTATGAGGGGTATGGGCCGCAAGGTGTGGCGGTGCTTGTCCATTGTTTGACCGACAATAAAAACCGGTCTAGCGCAGAAGTCCGTAGCATTTTTGCAAAGCACAATGGATCGATGGCGGGTGCGGGCTCGGTGGCCTGGATTTTTGAAAAACACGGAATGATTTATGTGGATGCCTCTAAAACCACGGAAGATAAACTGATGGAAGCTGCGCTTTCAGCCGGTGCGGAAGATCTCTCGCTGGCAGAGGGAAAGTTTCAGGTGCAAACGGCTCCCGCCGAGTTTATTCCGGTGCGCGAGGCCATTGAAAAGGCCGGCATTGCTGTAGAGTCTTCGAGTCTTGCGATGATTCCTAAAAATGAAGTGCTCGTCACCGCCGATTCTGCGCGCGGGGTGCTTTCGCTGATTGATGCACTTGAAGATCACGACGATGTGCAGAATGTTTATACGAACTGCGACATTCCTGATGAGGTAATGAAGGAGTTGGCTTGATTCGCCGTATTCTTGGTGTCGATCCGGGGACATGGCGGACCGGTGCCGGTGTTCTAGAGGTGGCAGGGAACGACTACCGCCTTATCCATGCCGAAGTGATTACGGTGACTCAGGCATTGCCGGTCGAACAGCGTCTCCTGATTATTTACCGCTCATTGCGTTTGATCGTCCAAGAGCACCGTCCCGAGGTGCTAGCGCTTGAAAGTATTTTCTATCACAAAGACATTCAGGCTATGATCAAGCTTGGCGAGGCGCGTGCTTGCGCAATGCTCGCGGCTTCCGAACAGGGGTTGCCGGTGGTAGAATATCATTCCACGCGGGTGA
>CAYMUZ010000119.1:0-6043 GCA_964393875.1 uncultured bacterium
ACATGCTGGTGTAGCTCAGTTGGCCCAAGCGCAGTGAAACGAAGCGCGGCCCCCGGAGGCCTTTAAGGCCGTAGCGGGGTAGAGCATACTGTTGTTTTTGAGACATTGTTTGAACATGCTGGTGTAGCTCAGTTGGCCCAAGCGCAGTGAAACGAAGCGCGGCCCCCGGAGGCCTTTAAGGCCGTAGCGGGGTAGAGCATACTGTTGTTTTTGAGACATTGTTTGAACATGCTGGTGTAGCTCAGTTGGTAGAGCAGCTGTTTTGTAAACAGCGGGTCGGGGGTTCAACTCCCTCCACCAGCTTAGTATCGCGGGGAGTTACCCAAGTGGCCAAAGGGGACAGACTGTAAATCTGTTGGCTAACGCCTTCAATGGTTCGAATCCATTACTCCCCACCATTTGCAGCGGCACAGCCCTTTGTCTCCGGTATTCGGGCGTAAAGGGCTGTGCTTTTCAGTGAGCCCCATGTATCCCGCGTTATAAGCTTGGGGGGTCAGTTCGTTTCCGTGAGGCCGATGTGTTGGAGTGGCTCCAAAACGTCGCAGAGCAGGCGGGTGACTTTAAAATATGCCGTGAGCCCTTGAAAATACAAGGGGGCGGGAGTAAACTAACAGTGGAATTAGGCGATAGTAACAGTGATGTTGACATAGCAGTATTGGGCAACTATATTACGCCATCATCCCGGCGGGACCTCGTGTTCCGTCGGCCCCGGGCTCCCGTGAGTCCGGGTTTCTTTTTTTATGGGGGTTGAGATGGCCAGAATAGCTGTTTTCGTTGATGGGTTCAATCTGTACCACGCCATTGATGCTGTGCCCGCCCTACACAAATATAAATGGCTCGATCTGGCAAAACTTGCCCGGTGTTTTGTACTCCCTTCTGATGAAGTAAAGGCCGTTTTTTACTTTACTGCTTATGCTACCTGGGCCCCAGAGAAAGTCGAAAAACACAAAAATTATGTGCGTGCTCTTGAATGGGAGGGCGTGAAGCCCGTTTTTGGGCAATTTCGGCGCAAGGACAAGAGATGTCCCAAGTGTCGGCAGCCCTATAACACTTTCGAAGAAAAGGAAACGGATGTCAACATTGCCATCCGTCTTTTTCAGACTGCAATCAGCGATCTCTACGACACCGCCATTATCATTTCTGGTGATAGTGATTTAATCCCGGCCATAGAAGCGGTCAAACAGACTTTCCCGAACAAGAAAATTATTGTGGTTATCCCGATAGGACGGCGAGCGGAAGCATTAAAGCAGACGGCTCACGGCCATATGAAACTAAAGGTTCATCATCTTGAGAGCTGCCAGTTCCAAAGTGTGATAAACAAGGATGGCGTCACTTTAAAGCGACCGGATTCCTGGAAGTGACTTTTGGGACCAAACAACTTCAAACTCCGTCGAATCCACAGAGTTTTATCGAAGCCATCGAAAAACAGAAACCCTTGATAAATCAGGTGCTTTCGAGCATCTCATTGTGAGCGTCGGTTTTGTGAGAATTTCATTTTAAGAATCCATTACTCCCCACCATTTGCAGCGGCACAGCCCTTTGTCTCCGGTATTCGGGCGTAAAGGGCTGTGCTTTTCAGTGAGCCCCATGACCCGTAAATTTTTGTTTTTATTTGGATCTGCTGCGCTGACTACCGCGCTGTTTTCTGCCACGCTTTGGGGTGGACCCACAAAGGGGGCACAGAAAGCAGCAAAAGCAGACGAGCGTCAGTTTGAAGGGTACGAATCTGCCCCAGATTTTCCGTCCCATTTGACCTGGTTGAATACTGAAGCGCCCATCTCCCTTCAGAAATTACGGGGTAAAATCGTTCTGCTTGATTTTTGGACGTTCTGCTGTATCAACTGCATGCATGTCATCCCCGATCTCAAGAAGCTCGAAGCCAAATACCCGAATGAACTGGTCGTCATCGGCGTGCACTCCGCGAAGTTCACTAACGAAAAAGACACCGAAGCGATCCGTCAGGCCATCTTGCGTTATGGTATTGAACACCCGGTCGTCAACGATAATCAATTTGAGGTCTGGCACAGCTACGGCGTCAGCTCATGGCCCACGCTGGTTTTGATCAGCCCGCAGGGCCGCATCATTGGCGGCCATTCCGGGGAAGGCGCGTTTGAAGTTTTCGATCCGATTATCCAGAGTGCAATTCCCTATTTTGACCAAAAAAAAGCACTGACGCGCGGCCCCTTCAAAACGGCGCTTGAAAAAGAAAAAGCCCCTGACGAATTTCTTTCTTTCCCCGGAAAAATTTCAGCCGATGAAAAAACAGGGCGGCTTTTTATCACGGATTCCAATCACCATCGCATCGTCATTGCCAATGCAGACGGTGACATCCTTGAAATTATTGGAAGCGCTCATCAGGGCACGATCGATGGCCCGTTTGAAACCGCAGAGTTCCATCATCCGCAGGGAACTTTTTACAGCACCGAAATGCTTTACATTGCCGACACCGAAAATCATCTCATTCGCCGTGCGGATCTTAAAACGCGAACCGTCACGACTGTGCTTGGGCAGACCCGCGGCACGAACCCTCAACAAACAAAACTCAGCTCCCCCTGGGACGTACTGCTTTTAAACAGTACGCTTTACATCGCCATGGCTGGCAGACATCAACTTTGGGAAGCCGACACCAAAACCTGGGAAATGAAGCCTTTTGCCGGTTCCGGCCGCGAAGCGCGAATCGACGGGCCGCGTCTTAAAGCCGCGCTAGCTCAACCAAGCGGCCTGGCCACCGACGGCCGGCTCATTTATTTTGCTGACAGCGAGACCAGCTCTGTGCGCTCCGCAGATCCTGCCCCAGAGGGGGTGGTTGAGACTCTCGCCGGATCCGATTTGTTCGATTACGGAGATATCGACGGCGATCTCAAAATCGCACGGCTGCAACACGCATTGGGCACCGCCTGGAAAGACGGACAGCTCTACGTCGCAGACACCTACAATTCAAAAATAAAAGTCATTGACCCGGTTAGAAGAATTACGACGGGCGTTTCTGGAAGCGCTCCGCGAGGGGCTCAGGACGGTAAACTACGTAAGGCTGGGTTCAACGAACCGGGGGGCTTGACCTTTCTCAATGGCAAACTGTACGTGGCCGACACCAACAATCATAAGATCAGAGTCATTGATTTAGCCAATGATTCTGTCAGCACCCTCACACTTAAAGAAAAAAGCCCCCCTCGCGAGACTGAAGAGAGAAAATTTCGCGGAAAAACAATTCGACTCGCGGAGGCCAGGGCAGCGCCAGGCAATGTAGAGTTGCAGGTGGATATTCGCCTGCCGCCCGACCAAAAGTTCACCAAGAACGCCCCCTCAGAATTTGAGCTAACTTCGAATAATGACAATGCGGCCTTTCCAGCCAAGGTCGTCGAGGCCGTCTTGAGCCAAAATCCGCCTCCGGTGAAAATAGCAGCCACATTGAAACCGGGGCAGACCGAAATTGAGATTCGCACCACCGTCTTTCATTGCTTGAAAGAGGGCGGGCGCTGTTTCTTTGACTCGGTGCGCATTCAAGCACCCCTCACCGTTGAAGCCAGTGCCCCCAAGACACTGCCGCTGACGATCTCAATTGAACCCCCGGAGCTCACCGGCAATCGGATCAAAAAATTAACTTAGCCCCGGGGAATCTTTTTAGGCAGGGTTAGCGTGAAGGTTGTCCCCTCCCCCAACTTACTCTCAATCGTCATCTTCCCATGATGCACCTGGAGGGTGCGCTCCACAATCATGACACCCAATCCCGTACCACGCTCACCTTTGGTCGAGAAAAATGCCTGACGAATCTTAGCTTTGACTTCTTCAGTCATGCCCTGCCCATTGTCACTGACCGTAATCGTGTAGTCATCGGCGTCAAGAGGCGCTGCGCACACCTTCACCCATGAAATCTCTTTGTCACAGGCCTCAATGGCATTTTTAACCAGATTCAAAACCGCCCGGTAAATCGAGCGCTTTTCGCATTCCACTTCGCCCAAAGAGGGAGCGGTTTCAATCTCGAGCTTCACACGGAGATTCGCTGTTTTATCATCAAAATCCATTCGCAATTCTTCGAGCAGTGCACTTAATCTCACCGGTTGCGGTGAAATTTTATAGTTCTTCGTTAAACTCAAAATTTCGTAAATAAACCCATTCATTTCCCTGAGCGCCTTCGACATCCCCTGCGCCCCGCGTTCGAGATATTTCATGTCTTGTGTCTCAAGGCCGCGGCGCAGCCACTCGTCGGCAAAGGTCGCCACCTGAACAATGTTTTTAATTTCATGCAGAACCATTCCCATCGATTGTCCAATCGCCGCCAGTCTCTCCATCTCCACTGTTTGCTCAAAAAGCAAAATGTTTTTAAGGGCGCTGCCCGCCTGATGCGTCAAATCCGAAGCCAATTTAAGCTCGCGTTCTTGAAATGCTGACGCGATTTCAGAGCGAATAAAAACAGCGATCCCCATCGCGCTGTTGCGAATAATCAAAGGGATGAAAAGAAAGCGTGTCACACGATGCGGCTTGCCGTGTTGAAAAACCTTGTCAACCTCGGCGGCCACTAGCGCCGGCGGCTCGCTAGCCCCTCCAGCCTGCGCCTCCACCCAAAGCTTTGCCTCACGGCCAGCAAGGTAAAGAAACCCGCTTTCCGCATCGATGATTGAAAGCGCACTCTCTAAAAAAAAGCTCCCTAGTGACTTTTTGTCCGTAATGGAATGATAAATTTTCCCAAGCGCGCTCACACCCTCAAAATCACGATCTTCTTTTCTTGTCATGCGTGGAGCCTCCAACGCTCGGGGCACGGTTCAGGTTCTAGAAATGCACTGAAAGTTTGTATCGCACCTTGCCGATATTAACGACAAGTTATGCCTGATCATAAACCCAAGAGGAGGCTACGATGAAGAAAATTTTAACGGTCTCGGTGTTTGCTCTGCTCGCTGTTTTTGCCGCCAGCACGGCATTCGCTGCCAGTCCCTGGACACAGGAAACAACCTATGCTAAAAAAGTGGCCGGAAAACTTGATTTTGGCGTCAAGAATCTTTTCGGCGGATGGACGGCGCTTCTCCCTTCCCAAATGGGCTGTGCCGCCAATAACCACAAAAACTGCCCTGGCATGTGCTGTGTGAAAAGCCTGGGAACGGGACTCGTCAATGCCGTCGTAGACACGGTCGGTGGCGCTTTACACGTCGTCACATTTCCGATTCCCCTCGATGTGCCCCTGCCCAATGACGGAGTGCAAATCTAGAAACACTTATCAGCCTACCCTAAAAAGGGGGCGGGTCGGGACTCAGGATTCTTTCGACCCACCCGTCCCTTTCTTACAGGTAACACCCGCGCCCTTTTGTCTTTCCACAGATGCTTGTTGACTTTAAGCTCTGCAAAACAATAGCATAAGCGCTTGGAGGGTTCGGTTTGCTCCCATGATTACTTCTTCACAAAAGCTAATGGCTCGTGCGCATAAGTTACTTGGATTTACGCTAAAAAAAAAGGTTCTTCTGGAATCTGCTTTGAGCCACCCCTCGTTTCGCAACGAAAATCCGCGTAATGAAAAGTTGCTCGATTTTGATCGCCTTGAATTTTTCGGAGACAGCATTTTAAATTTTGCGATTGTTCGCCGGCTGTTCGAAAAATTTCCGAATGCCGACGAGGGAGAACTCAGCAAACTGCGCTCCATTCTCGTCTCACGCAAGATGCTTTTCAGAATTGCTCAAAAAACAAAACTTTCACGGTTGATCCTGATAAGCCGCAGTCTTAAAAATGTCCCCCTGCGTGATAAGGCAAAAATTCTAGCCGATTCTTTCGAGGCCTTTCTCGCCGCTTATTACTTTGATCGCGGACTGGCAAAAACCATCGCCTACGTGGAGTCGACCTTCGAAGAATATATCGATGCCCGCCGGCTGTACCGGCTGGACCCCAACCCCAAAAGCTCTCTGCAAGAAATGGCCCTGCGCCAATGGCAGAAATTGCCTGTTTACAGAATGGACGCTACTCAAGAAGGGTTTAAGACAATCGTTTCGATCACTCCAAAACACAAGGCTGAGGCGCTCGGACGGTCGAGGCAAGAGAGTGAAGAAAAGGCGGCAAGCCT
>CAYMUZ010000120.1:0-17725 GCA_964393875.1 uncultured bacterium
CGAGGCACAAACAACGCGTGTCATGGGTCCTATTTCTTTAGGTCTTAAGAAACGTCCGCTGGCGTATCCCTCGACCAGAGTTTTTTTTAGCGCGGTGCTTTTTCTTTGCATCAGCGCCTCAGCCCTCTTTGCCGCCGACACCAAGGGGGGGGGCGCGGCTGACAAAAAAGCGGCGGATGAAAAAGAAATTGCGCTCATGATGCAGCAGCTTGAGCAATTCAAGGCGTCGTGGGAAAAAAGAAACAAGGGTCTCGCAGAGTCTGAAAATCAAGCCCCTCCTGCCGCCCAGCCTTCTTCGATTAAGATCACCTCGAATGCTCCCGTGTTAGCACCCGCGCTGGGCAGCCAGATCAAAACAGATAAAGGCGTGATTCTGCCTTTGGCTGGGCCGCCGCCTGTGGCTAAGGGGGTATCTGCGAAAACATCAGTAGAATTGCCTTCTGTGGCGGTTCCCAAATCACCCCCATCCACAAAAGTCGAGGCTGTGCGCGAGAAATGGGATGCAGTGCGGGAGGCGGAGCCCGTAAAAGTGGTGACAAAAAAGCCAGTGATTTCGGCGGCCGCTAGTTCCTTAGCACCGCCCGCTCCTGTTTTAAAAGCCACTCCAGCGGCTGTTCCCAAACCGGTTCTTAAAGCACCGGGGGCACTTGCAACAAAGCCGATAGTGCCTGCTGCACCCGCAAAGAAAAGTCCAAAGCCCGCCCCCTCGGTTAAAAAGGCGCCTGCCGAAAAAGGCTCTGCAAAAAAAACGGTAGCCCCAAAATCGCCAGCGCCTAAAACGGTAGCGGTGCCTTCTAAGAACGAAGTGATTGTCGTGGCCGATGAAATGGCCCATTTAAAGGCAGAACGCGCTCAGAAGAAAGCCAAAACGCAATCAGCTCCTCCCGTGGCGTTAGAACCAGAAAGAAAACAGGGAAAGCCGCTTGTGTCTGCTTCGTCGGCACGGACGCCGGTGGTTAAGAAAACGGTTGAGGTTGCCAGTGATGAGCCAAAGATCATTGGCCCACCGGCCAAAGCAGGAGCATCGGGGGATCGAGTAACCCGCTCCAAATGGAATGCAGCGCAGGCTCAAGTGAAACCGACTGCCCTCAGTGAGCCGGAGAAATCCAATCTTTTCGCGCAGGCTTTTTATTTGCCGCCCAAAACACGGCAAGCCTACGATGTTTATGATGTGGAGGGTTTTGTCTTTGTCAAAGAGCCGAATCGTGCGCTCGATACGCAGTATGCCGTGGTGACGGGGTTTGGCGGCAATGCCATGAGAACACGCGCCGTGCCCCACTTGCATACGCTGGAGGAGGCCAAAAAATGGGTGAGCGATAACAACGAGACCACCCAAGTTGAAGAAGTGGAAGTGAAAAAAACAACGATGGCTAAGGGAGCGCCCGGGGCGCCTATTTTTTGGGTCGGGCATAAAGCCTTTCCCTCGCTGGAGGCTGCGAAGGCAGAAATCTTGAAGCTTCGCTCCCAGGTGCAGGCTGGCGGCGGTAATTTTGGTGCGATGGTGGCGGGTGCAAGTGCCTATATTCCAATCGAAGAAGAGAAACCGGTAGAAATCAAAGGACCGGCAAATTTCGAAAGAGAAGAAGAATTGGCGCTCAAATATTTCGACCAACTTGATCTCGGAGAAAAACTTTTCGGGCCGTTTCAAGGCGATGCCAGCGGCGAAGGGTTTACTTGGCAGTCTTTTGGTGAAACCAGCTGGCGGCGAACGAATCTCTCGGCGAGAGACTACAAGAGTCAGGTGGGTTTTTGGACCAATCGCGTGGTCTTTAAAGGGATCCGTTTTCCGTTGAATACGGTGGACCCCTTTCTGGAATCTACCGTGTCGATGGATTCCACCTCAACGGATGCGACCAGTAACGCAAAATTCTTTGCTGGTTTAGAGTGGCGCCCTTTCGCGCGCAATGCCTGGCTTTTTAATTACCGGCCGTGGGGCGGAATCAGTATTTTAGAATGGATCAAAAACTACCGCTTTTACATCATGTACGGCGAACGCAAGAATATTAAAGATCCCATCGAGGGGAGCGCCGATTCTGACCTTGTCGGCGGGGTGCAGATTTTTTATGAATGGGGCACCGAGCTTCCGCCGCTTGAACAGCCGCGGCCGCAGACGGTTTCCGACTATATCGAGCAGACCGTTTGGGGCGAATATTTTGGTAATTACTACTACTCGAAAACAGATTTTGGCTCGCTTGAAGATTGGGATGCAATTATTTTGAATTCCTCCTTCATTTTAGGTTTTAAACTTCCGGGGATCCCGCTGCCGCCCAATCCTATCAACGAAGAACTAATGCTCATGCCCTATTTCAGAATCGAGCATACGAATAACACTCGATTCTCTCTCCCCTTCCAAAACCAGAGTTTTGTGGCGGCCGGAATTCGCTGGATGCCGTTCCGTAGTTATCGCTACAAGGAGAACGAATGGCTTTCAAAGACGAAAATTTTTGCCGAGTACGTGGGTGTAGGAGCTTTGCATAACTACAAGATTCGCAATGAAAACGAAACCGCTGAAAAGTGGGATTTGCGTTTTGGCCTCAGTTTTTCGAGCCGGAGATATTAGTGTGACTGCCAAGGGGAAAATAGCACAGTGCGCTGTTTTGGGGATCTTCCTTCTGGGAATTTTTTCGAGACACTCTTTTGCCAGCACGCTGATTGCAAACGGGGGGTTCGAAGAAGCGATTGGAGACACCAACTTCGGGAATTGGAATGACACTCAGGGCGCCCTGCGCTTGACCACGGCGCAGGTCACGGCGCTGGGCTTTACGGCAAACCCCGAAGGAGGGTTTGCACTGCGAATCCCGTCCGGGGCATTCACATTTCAGCTCAGTGACAATGTCAAGGAAGGGGACTTTGTTTCTTTTTCGGCATTGGCTCTCTCAAACATTGCGCCGGCCAATGGCGGGCGGATGAAACTGGAGTGGAAGCGAACGGGTGAGGACGGCTCAGACGTTACTTTCGAAACGATTGAATCGGCGCGTATCAACACGGGCAATGCCCCGTCCGGAGGCGCCTATGTGCGTTTCACGATCACCGGGGTTGCGCCTAAGAATGCCCGCCGCGTGGCGTTTGTATTAGATGCCAGCGGTGTTGGCAGTACGATTTTTGACAGCGTGAGTGCGGCGGTCAATCCGGCGGAGTTGACGGTATCTCTTTCTAGAAACCGTGCGGCGCCCGGCGATGTGGTGGCTTTGTTGGCCACTTTTGTGAATCAGACCGGGGATACACTTTCCAATGTAAAGTATTTTATCAATGTTCCAGCTGGGCTCGACGTGATGCCCGAGGGGATTATCCTGGATGGGTCTAAGACGACACTCACCTCAAGTGGGTTTGTAAATGTGGGGACGGTTACGGCTGCTCAGCAGGTCAAACTGAGTAGTCAGATTCTCGTGACGCATGGCGCCACACCCGGGAAAGATTATGAGATCGACTTAAAAATCTTCAATGGCCAGAATCTATCTGATTCACGCCGTGTCCGCGTTCTGGTGGCGGAAGACCCGCTATTTGGGCAGGGAACGATCATCGGAAAAGTGTTCCATGACGCCGACAAGAACGGTGTGCAGGACAAAGGTGAGCCCGGTGTCCCGTGGGTGAGGATTGCCACCGAAGATGGGATCGTTGTTGTCACCGATGAGCATGGCCGGTACAACATTCCAGCGGTGAAAGAAGGCCGGCATGTTGTGAAAATTGACGGGCACACCCTTCCGGAAGGCACGGAGTTTGTCACTGAAGAATCGTATCTGGTAAACACAACGCCGGGTATTTTGAATAAAGCCAACTTTGCAGTATTGCTGCCGCCCTCTAAAATTCCGGACGAATTTCAAAAAGATTTGAGTGTTCGCGTGACGCAGGGGTTGGATACCAGCCGGCCGAAATTAGAAGTGTTTCTGCAACCGGAACTTTTAAAAGCAGGGCTGGGCGTGTTGGAAAAAGATGCGGTATTTCAGCTGGATAACAATTACAGCGATTTTCTCAAACGGTGGCTGCTTGAAGTCCGCGATGAGATGGGACGTGAAGTCTGGACGGGGTTCGGCATCGGAGCACCGCCGGCGGAGGTGGTTTGGTCTGGACAGACTGAAAGCGGACTTCTGATTAAACCCGGAATTTATTCTTATCAATTCAAAGTGGAAGACAAAACAGGACGTCAAGACTGGTCCCCCCTACACTTTTTTCGCGTGATTTCAAAAAATGCTTCCTCCGACCTGGCAAACGCGGCCGTCCCATTGCCGACCGTGGGGGATTTTAATCTGTTTAAAGATGGCAAATCATCGATTCCGCTGGTGGCCAAACCGACGATTCGAATTCAGGGGAAAACCAAACCCACTTATAAGGTCTTGGTCAACCAATATCCTGTGCCCGTCGATTCGCAATCGGGTTACTTTCAAACGGAGGTTTATTCCAGTCCCGGTGATAAAGAGGTTCTCGTTCAGGCCACCAGTCCGGAGGGCGAGACCACGTCTTACCATGAAACCGTTAAGGTGAAAGACAGCACCTTTTTTATGGTGGCTTTAGCCGAAGAGCAGGGGGGCGTCAACTTTTCGGATGGCAATCTAGAGTCTTCCGGCAATGACCGTCAGTACAAAGACAATATCTACCAGGAAGGTCGGATGTCTTACTACCTGAAAGGCAAGATCCGCGGAAAATTTTTGGTGAAATCCCACTACGATACCGACGACAAGCGCTCGGATCTTTTTAAGAACCTCAACGAGAAAAATTATTACCCGGTCTATGGCGATGGATCGACCCGTGATTATGACGCACAGAATTCGATGGATCGGCTTTACATGGTCGTGGAGATGGATCGCTCATTCATTCGCTGGGGATCCTTTCAAACCGCGTTTACGGATACGGAACTAGCCACGTACAACCGATCACTTTCGGGATTAAAGGGTCATTTTGAGACCACCAAAACAACGCCGTATGGGGATCCGGTGCGTGGTGTGACGGTGTTTTCAAGCGAAGCCGGGCATCGAGCTGACCACAATGAGTTCACGGCTACGGGCGGGTCTCTTTACTATTTGCGTAACCGCCGGGTGATGCAGGGAAGCGATAAGGTGCGTGTCGAGGTGCGTGATAAAATTCAAGATGTGCAGATTTCCAGCCGCAATTTGGTTGAGGGTGTGGATTATGAAATTGATTACGCCGAGGGTCGTATCCTCTTAACAAAACCGCTTTCGGTCGTGGCGTCTTCAGACCTGATCAGCTCCACAGACATTTTGGATGGGGACCCTGTTTACCTCGTGGTTGATTATGAGTTTGAAGCAGACCCAGACAGTTATCAAAATGCTAACCGCGGGATTCGAGGCTATACGCATATGGGGAACCATCTTCGCGTGGGCTCTACCTATGTTGAAGAAATTCGCGATCGCGACCGCTACGATTTGCGCGGTGTCGACGGTGAAGTGAAGATGGGCCGTAATACACGTGTGTTTGCAGAGTATGCCGAGTCGTTGGGAGGAAAACAAACCTCCAATTCTGTTTCCTACAACGGGGGGTTGAGCTTTGGAGATATTGCCCTTTTGCACGGCCAGAAGACCCGACCACGTGAAAATGCCTACGTGATCAAAGCAGAGTCTAAGCCCGTCAAAAATGTCGAGTTGGGCGGCTTTGCGCAGATGGTCGATGCTGGTTTTTCCAACGATCACATCAGCAGTCAGGAAGGACTTAAGAAATACGGAATGTCTGCGAAGTACAAATTAGCGGATCATGCGTATCTTAAATACCGTTTTGACCACAACGAGGTGGTGCGCCAACTTCTGGATTTACAGGACAATGATATTTCGGCGCCGTATGACGACTTTAGCGGGCATACGGGACAAGCGGTGTACGATGACGGAAAATGGCTGGCGCAGGCCGAGTACCGGCAGCAACGACCCGAAATTTCAACTTCAAATTTGATCCCGACGCTGCTGTCTGAACAACGCTACGATCATCTGGTGGTTGGGAAATTGGGGTATCACATCAATGAGAAACTGTTAGGGTACGTCAAAACCCAGGCGAGTATCGGGAACAAGCCGAACAATCAGTTTGGCGGCGGACTTCGCTATGAGATCATGCCTGGTTTTTTTGGATATCTTGAACAGATGATCGGAAACATCGGTGATTCTGTTTATCTTGGCTTTGAGCAAAGCCACCCGGAGGGCGGCCGCAGTTACGCCAGTATTCGGCGGAGTACGCGCGGCATTGGAAGTGAGCCTGTCTCCACGGTGATTGGCAGCTCCTTTCCCATTTCTCAAAAGAGCCGGATTTATTCCGAACGCGATTACTCGACCTATTCGGGGCGCGAAGGGTACTCGGATGGCACCGGCCTTGAAGGTGCTTTGAGTGAAGCGCTGCATTTGAATTATGATCTAAAATTTGAACGCCGGCACATTACGGTTCCGGGTGTTTCTAACACGATCAACGTTGCTTCCGGGGCCCTGGCTTTTTCTAATCACCGCATCAAGGCTGGAACACGCTTGGAGATTCGGCGTGATTACAACGAACTTAAACTATGGCAGTGGGTTTCGCGTAATTATGTGGAATACAAGTATACGGAAGGATTGACGCTTTCCACCCGGTTTGATTACGGTAAAACCATTTTGAACGATCCCCACGGCATCCCGGCTGATTTTGCAGAATTTACCACGGGTTTTGCTTATCGTCCGGTGGAGCACGATCAATTGAATATTCTGTCTCGATACACCTATACGCGCAATCTTGCCAACGACATTCAATTTTCAACCGATCTATTTACGGGGATTCCCTCTGACGAACGCGCGCATATCATTGCTGTCGATTTCGCCTACGATCTCTTTAAAGCGCTGGGTATTGTGCAGAAACTGGCGGTTAAACGCGGCATTTTTACCACGGCAGATTCCGGGCCGTTGATCATGAATTACTTTCTGTTTGCCGACCGCCTCAATTTTCATGTCACCCGGAAATGGGACGTGGCGCTGGAGTACCGCGGCCTGTTTCAGTGGGGCGGGGCGGACGCGCTGCGGCATGGAGCGCTGGTAGAGGTGGATCGCGAGTTTTATGAGTACGTGCGACTGGGTGCGGGCTACAATTTTACCGATTTTGACGATGATTTGCGGAAAACGAATAACTTTAGCAGCCATGGCCCGTTTGTTCGATTGAGCGGTAAATTTTAACCCCAATGAGATTTCCCCTTTCTTAGCGGTATCCTCATGATAAAAATCGGCAAACTCTGTTTGAATGGAATTCCTCGTATTGCGGTGTCCTTTAGGGATCACACGCCTAGAGGTTTTCTCAGAAAAGCCCGTGAAAAGGGAGTGGATGTTGCTGAGTTGAGAATCGATCAATACACTTCTTTTGACCCTGCCCATGTATTGAACGAAATTACAAAATTTAAAAATTTTCCAACCATCGCAACGATACGCTCGCGGGAGGAAGGCGGCGGATGGAATCTTTCAGAAAAAGATCGGCTTTCTCTTTTTAAAGCGATATTGCCAAAAATAGATGCAATCGATATTGAATTATCGGCGAAAGCAATTTTAGCCCCCGTGGTGAAAGCAGCGCATGCTGCCGGGAAATTGGCGATTATTTCTTACCACAATTTTGAGCGGACACCCAAAGGAGGCGTATTAAATAGAATTTTAAAACAAGCAAAGTCCTCAGGGGCAGATATTGTAAAATTGGCCACAATGACTTTAAGTGGGGCGGATATTCGAGCATTAGCTGCTTTCACGCTGGCTCATGCTGATAAAAATCTGATCGCGATTACCATGGGAGCTCAGGGCGTTATCTCGCGTATCTTGTTCCCCGCCTTGGGGTCCCTGATCACGTATGCCTCGTTCGGAGAGCCCACGGCTCCCGGCCAGATGCGTTATGAGAGAACGTTGGATTTACTGCGGATCTTCTACCCCAAGTTTGATCAAGAAAAAACTCAAAAACTGAAGTTGTTCCGGCTTTGAGCCGAGCGGATGAATGCGATCACCCTCAAGGGTGTTAAAACCCATAATCTAAAAAATATCGACGTGACCCTACCGCATGGCCGCCTCTATGTGGTGACTGGCGTGTCGGGTTCCGGGAAGTCGTCGCTGGCGTTTGACACGCTTTATGCCGAAGGCCAGCGCCGTTACGTGGAGTCTCTCTCTGCCTATGCGCGCCAATTTCTAGAGCGCATGGAAAAGCCAGACGTGGAATCGGTGGCGGGCATCCCCCCGGCTCTTGCCATTGAAGCTAAAAATGTGATTGTCAACGCACGCTCTACGGTGGGCACGCAGACCGAAATAAACGACTACTTGCGGCTGCTGTTTGCTCGCGGTGGAAAAGTTTTTTGTCCACACTGTGATGTTCCAGCGCAGAAAAGCGATCCGGCTCAAGCGGCGGACTATCTGCTTAAACATTTTCTTGCGCAGAATGCGGTGCTTTACTTTTCAATTCCGTGGCAGTTGCGGCCTGCGGCGGAACTGAAAGCTTTTTTGCCTGAGCTTGAGAAACAGGGATTTTCCGATCTTCTGCTCGCCGGAAAACCGGTCGCCATCGCGAAGATTCAGAAAAAGCAGCTTCCCAGAGATGCGGTGTGTGTGGTCGCAGACCGGCTCGTGATTCATCACGCCGAAAAAAAACGGCTCATTGATTCGCTAGAACTGGCCGCCAGGTTTGGGCGGGGTATTGCTTTTGCGCAAGTGCAGGGGAAAATCTTAAAATTCTCAGAGCAGTTAGGCTGTCTGGCCTGCGGCACAAGCTTTCGCGAGTCGGCGCCAAATCTTTTCTCTTTCAATAGTCCGCTGGGTGCCTGCTCCGCCTGCCAGGGGTTCGGTCGCGCGATTACTCTCGATTGGGATCTTGTGGTGCCGGATGTTGCTAAAACAATTGTTGGCGGAGCGATTGAACCCTGGACGAAACCCAGTACGGCCTGGGAATTTAAACAGCTGCTGGAATTTTGTAAGCGCAAAGAAATCCCGGTAGACCGGCCGTGGAAAAAAATGGCGGCGGCCGATCGCCGGCTTTTGCTCGAGGGGCGAGAGGGCGCGAAGTATATCAGCGTCAAAGCTTTCTTTGCCCACCTCGAAAAAAAAACGTACAAGATGCACGTACGAATTTTTTTAGCGAAGTACCGTCGTTATATCCCGTGCATCCCTTGCGGCGAATCCCGGTTAAAAAGTGAGGCGCTTTTCGTAAAGTTGTCCGGAAAAAATATTTATCAACTCCAGTGCTTGTCGCTTTCTGATCTTGCTGATTTTTTGGAGACGTTGCAATTTTCGGAGAATGACAAAGCCCGCGTAGAACCGGTTTATGTTGAAATTAAAAGACGTGTACGTTTTCTGGTAGAGGTGGGGTTGGGTTACCTCAGTTTAGCTCGACTTTCGCGCACGCTTTCAGGGGGTGAAGTTCAAAGAATTCACCTAGCCTCTTCGCTGGGCTCCGCGTTGGTAGACACCCTGTATGTGCTCGACGAGCCCAGTATCGGGCTGCATGAACGTGACAACCATTTACTTATCCGGCTTATGAAAGAGCTGCGTGACCTGGGCAACACGCTTGTGGTGGTAGAGCATGATCGCACGATGATTGAGGCTGCCGACGAGGTGCTGGATATGGGGCCGGGGGGCGGTGAAAAAGGCGGAGAACTTCTTTTTCAAGGGACGGTCAGTGAATTGCGCTGCAGCGGCCAATCGCTGACCGCGCAATATCTTTCAGGGCGCCGGAGCGTTCGTCGTATCGCTGGCCAGTTCCGCTCCGAAATGCTCAAACACAAGACGATCGACATCCAGGGTGCCCGCGAACACAATCTGAAAGGGGTGGATGTCTCCATTCCGCTGGGATGTTTCGTGGTCTTAACCGGCGTCTCCGGGTCGGGTAAGAGCACACTTGTCTACGACGTGTTGTATAAAAACTACCTTCGGCAGCGCGGCCGCAGTGTGCAAGAACCCGGCCGTGTCGGACCTATTCGCGGGCTAGAGCAAATAGAAGAAATGGTTCTGGTCGATCAATCACCCATTGGCCGCACCCCGCGCTCCAATCCCGTCACCTACATGGATGCTTATGATGAAATTCGCCGACTTTTTGCAGCCACGGCGGATGCTCGCCAGCGGGCCCTGAGCGCCTCTTCTTTCTCATTCAATGTCGATGGCGGCCGTTGCAGTGTTTGCAAAGGCGCTGGGCAGGTCAAAGTTGAAATGCATTTCTTAGCGGACGTTTTCATGCGCTGTGAAAGTTGTGGGGGCAAGCGATTTCGTGAAGAGGTTATGGAGGTCCTGTACGAAGGCCGTACGATTGATGACGTCCTGGGGATGACGATTGACGAGGCGCTTATTTTTTTTGAAGACTGTAAAAAATTGAGCGAAAAGTTGTCACTGTTAGAGCGGACGGGGCTTGGCTACCTGCGGCTTGGGCAGTCGGCCACGACGCTTTCCGGCGGTGAGGCTCAGCGCCTTAAACTGGCACAAGAAATGGCCCAGCCGCGTGCGGGTCGCGTGCTCTATGTTTTTGATGAGCCGACGACGGGTTTGCATTATCATGACATTCATTTCTTGCTTAAAGCCTTTGACGAGCTTCTGACGCGGGGGCATTCGCTGCTGGTGATTGAACACAATATGGAAGTGATCAGTGCCGCCGAGTGGGCGATTGACCTTGGGCCCGAAGGCGGGGATGCGGGTGGGCAGCTTGTCTATGCAGGGCCGCTCAAGGGGTTGCTAAGCGCTCCGAAATCGTATACGGGGGAATATCTTAAAAAATATTTACGTCAGGCCGAACGCCGGCTGCTTGCTATTTGAAACCACTCAGAGGCTCATGTATCCTTGTGAGGATAGGTTTTATTCCATGAGGTGTCGTCCATGAAATTAAGAAAAGAGTTCCTTGTGCCGCTGTTGGTGATGAGTCTACTCCTTAACACGGGCACTGTTCGGCGGAAACGAGATGCCTTGCTGCGTACGCAGACCGATCCCATCAAACTCAAGGATAAAATGGAAGAACTCAAAGACGGTGAGAAAGGACCCGCAACGCCCCAGTTCGGTTGGTATGGCAGCAGCAATGGGTTCATGGGGGCCCCTCCGGTGAGTCCAAAAAAGAACATAGCCGAAAAAGGAGCCGCTCAGGACGCTGAACCCTATGGGGTGACAGAGGTGGACAGTATTGAGGGAGAGAATGCCCCCCCGGTGCCTGCTGCTCAACCGGTGGAGGCTGCGGAGGAGCGGTCTGAGGAAGATGGGAATGAAAATTTAGCGGATAAAGCCGATAATGAAGAGGATGTTGCTCAACCGAGTTCCGTAGAGACAGTAAAATCCGCTGAAAAAGGGACGAAAAAAGAGCCGAACGCCAAAAGCAATGATAAAGACTGGTGGGAAGAGATTTAGCGGGACATTCCCCAGCCGCGGAATTGACAATAATTCACCCTTAAAGGTATAGTGACGTTCCCGGGGCCCCGCCTTGTATTTCGAGGAAGCGGGTGGCTGTTTTAAAACACGGATGTAGATTGGAGATTTTTTATGAATCGTTATCGGCGTTTCAAAATGCATTTTGCCAATTATAAGACCAAGCTTCTGATTACGCTTGGGATCCTGCTTCTAGTGGTTCTTTCGGTCTGGGGCATGATGTCGCTTGAGAGTTACTACCGCAACATCACCCTCGCACAGCTTCCCATTACCCTTCTGATGGGCATGATTCATGCGGTCATCTTTGTGTATATGTACATGATGGTTTTCCGTGAAGGTTTTACGAAAATGGATAAGAAAACGGTCAATGCCAAAGATGTCGATATCCGTTTTTCAGACGTCATCGGCATCGATGAAGCCAAGGACGAGTGCTGGGAAGTCGTTCAGTTGATTAAAGATCATGCCCGGCTGAAGCAGATCGGCGGTAAAATCCTGCGTGGTATTTTGATGGTAGGGCCTCCGGGCTGCGGCAAAACGTATTTAGCCAAGGCGATTGCAACGGAATCTGGCCTCCCCTTTGTTTCCATGGCTGCGAGCGAATTTAATGAGGTTTTTGTGGGTGTCGGGGCCAGCCGGGTTCGCAGTCTTTTTCAGAAGGCTCGCAGTCTGGCCTATGGTTTTGGCGGTTGTATTCTTTTTATTGACGAGCTGGATGCTCTTGGCCAAAAGCGCAGTTTCAATCAGTTCGGCGGCAATGAGACCAACACCACACAAAACCAGCTGCTTGTTGAAATGGATGGGCTGACCGGTAAGGCCGAAAACGTGATTGTGATCGGTGCGACAAACGCGAGTGAAGATGTGCTTGATGATGCGCTTCTTCGCCCGGGCCGTTTTGACCGCAAAGTCTACATCACCCGCCCCGGGTTGGAAGGCCGCCAGAAGTTGTTTGATTTTTATCTGCGTAAGGTGAAACACGACCCTTTGATCGATATCGCCCGGTTGGCGCGCAAGGCGGTGGGAAAGACTCCGGCAGAAATAGAAAACATCGTAAAGGAATCCGCGCTGATTTCTGTGCGTAACAAGAAAATCCGTGTTGAGCTGGAGGATATTTCCGAAGCGATTGAGCGCATTGAGCTCGGGCAAAAAACAAAAATTACCGTCAACCAGCGCGAAAAAGAGATGACGGCTTATCACGAAACCGGGCATTTGCTCACAACCTATCTGCTTCACCCGCGCGACGATGTCTTTAAAGCGTCGATTATTCCGAGAAAATCAAGCCTTGGAGTGGTTCACCCTACGGCCATTGAAGAATGGCACAGCGAAGATGTGGAGTCGCTGCTGGCTGACATTAAAGTTTGTCTGGCCGGATATGCTGCGGAAAAAGTAAAATTTGGGGTCACGACCAGCGGCGTCTCTTCCGATTTTAAAAAAGCGATGTTGATTGCTCAGCACATGGTTTGGCGCTGTGGGATGGGGCCTTCCGGCTTTATCGGAGATTATACCTCCATGCCGACCGACCAGCTTTCGGAGTCGACCAAAAGCCAATTGAATCAGGATACCAACCAGATTATTAAAAAATGTCTCAAAGAGGTGGAAGCCCTTCTGCATCAGGAAAACGAGCTATTTGAGCGCTTTGCTCGCGAATTGCTGGCAAAAGAAGAGCTCGATTACGACCGTATCGAAGCAATTTTTGCCGAATATGGTAAAGCGAATCCCCGCAAATTTATCCCACCGAGCGGCAAAGACACTGGCGGGCTGGAGAGTGGTTGGGCCGGCAGGCCTGTTTGAGCTATGCAGAGGCACGAGCGGATTTTGGCGGAGTTGATAGCGACCGTTTTACTCGGCCTGACTGCCGCGGGTTGTGCTAAAACCTATCCGGCTGACCACATCAAAGAGTCATTGGTTGAGATATGCCGTAAGGAATACAGCATTGAAAATGTTGAGGTCAAAACTGCCGGAGACACTATTGGTGTTTACCTGCCTTTCGGGAAACTCTTTGGCGGGGATATTCGCGAAGCGCTAAAATCCGGCCATGTTGAAAATATCGACCGCTTCTTCCAACCTTCTCCCGAAGCCATTGAAAAAATCGAAGATCTGCTTTTTGCGCTCTCCCGCGTGATGATGAGCACAGACAAAACCTTTCGTTTCTACGAATTGCAGGTGACCGACGTGGATAACAGCGGGCTGCAGCTAACGATCAAAGGGTTTTTGGATGATATTAAACGCGTGCGGATTTGGGATATTTCCAGAACGGAGTACCGGCTGCGGATCGTGCATGAACTTCATTTGAATCAGGCGGTGTTGTGGCATAAGCCGGTGCGTGCCTTCTACCATGCGCTTGAAACAAAACCGCTCAAAATTGTCCGAGAAAAATATTTCGGACAAACGCTCTCGACCGCCGCGCTTAGCCATCTCTTTTTTGATGCGGTCCCGAACGCCGAATCTGCCCAGCATACTGGCATTCAATGGAAACTTCTCGACATTCGCAGCATTGACCTCGATAAAAGCGGAGCGGTTGTGTATACAAAAGTGAGACCCGCACTTGAAAACGGTCAACGGCTTAGCGCTGCCGACCTGGAGTATCTTTTCATCATCATGGTCGGCCCAGGCGAAGAACCCAGGATTGCGAGAATCATTCCCTTTCAATATCGCGATGAACAACTCCATTGGAGCAAAATTTCTTTTCCGAGCGAATTGCAGCTGGATAAAAATCTGTCAGAGTGGAAAGAGGAGTTCCCTCTTAAGTCGCTGCGTCTCGGCCCCTTTTTGGCGGAGCAGCTGACGCGCCGGGTGCAGATGATTTATGCGGCGGATGAGCGAATTCACAACACCTTTCATACTCTCAAGGCGGACTTTGATTTCACAGAAGGCCCTGGGCGCAGTGGGTTTGCAATGAATATTCAGGGAGAGTTGAGCGATCCTAATGCGCAAGAGGGAGCAGAATCACTGACTCACGAAGACATGATCTATGCTCTGAACCTTGCGTTTCGAGCCTTTGTCGATTTGATGCGCAGCTACAGCTTTGGAGATTTTGATCACCTCAGTTTGAATGTGGCGCAGGCCGGTGTTCCATGGATTCTAAATCGCGATCAGTTGGAGCTTTTTCGGCGTGGGCAAGTCGATATGAGCGGTCTGCTTTCCTTCCTCAAAATTTAGGATTTCCGAAGTATTTTTTCTGCCTCTTCATCTAGCGCTCAAATTTTGCTATCATAGGCTTCTATGAGTTTTCTCACATCGCGACAATCGACCATTTTAAACCGCACAGTGGACGTGCATATCGAACGGGCACAGCCGGTAGGGTCGCGCCTTTTGACCGAAGTCTGCGGTGATCTTGATTTTTCTCCGGCGACCATCCGCAATGAAATGGGGCATCTGGAGGAGATGGGTTTTTTGACGCAGCCGCACATTTCTTCAGGGCGTGTTCCCACAGATTCCGGGTACCGCTATTATCTGAACCATTCTATTTTCAAAGAACCGCCGTGTGAGGCAGATTTTGAGCTGGATGCACCTGCGGATTTGATTCCGTTGGGCGAGGGTGCGGCCGAGGCTCTGGTTCAACACCTTTCTTCGAGCGTGCGTGAAGCGAGCTTGGTTTTGCTCACAGAAAACCTGCCCTCCGGAGCGAAGAGGCACCGTTTGTTTTTGCAGGGATCTGCTTACTTTCTTGAGAAGCCCGAGTTTCAGGACGTGCAAAAACTTCGCCCTGTCTTCTCTGCCTTCGAAGAGAAAAATAGACTCATTGGGGCGTTGTTAGAACAAGCGGGATCCCCAGAGGTGCGCGTCTCTGTCGGCCATGAGAACGGTCTTGAAGGTTTTCACGAGTGTTCGGTCGTTTCCGGCGGTTATTGCGCGGGGCATTCGTTCTCAGGTTTGGTGGCGGTGATTGGTCCGCGCCGCATGCATTACAGCCGGATTATTGCAACGGTCAGGCAGATGAGCGCTCTGATGGCCGGATTTTTTTTTGAAAGTGAGGAGGCGGACACCCATGAATCAGGAAGATAAAGATTCTGGGTCAGAGAATTTTTTCACGGATCTTCCAGCGTCCGAGAATCAACCCCCCGCGGGTTTTGAGCCCATGGTCGAGATTCCGCGTGTTGATCATGAAGCGCTGCTCAAACGACTCGACGAGCTCGAGAGTCTTAAAGACAAGCTGATGCGCGGCGCTGCCGATTATGAAAACGCAAAAAAAAGATTGATGCGTGAGCGTGAAGAGTTTGTGCAGTTTAGCCGCGAATCTATTTTGTGCAGCCTTTTGCCCGTATTAGATAATCTTGAGCGGGCTTTGGCGCACGCTGGAGGCGACACGTCGGGCGGAGTGAAAAATTTGATGACGGGTATTCAACTGGTCATGAAACAGTTAAACGAGGTTTTTAAAAGCAATGGGCTTGTGCGCCTTGAAACCGTCGGGAAGATTTTTGATCCCCACCTGCATGAGTCCATTGGGTTTGTGAAGGAGGCTGGGCGAGATCATGAAATTGTTGCTGAGATTGAAGCCGGTTATAAGTTGGGTGAAAAACTTTTGCGTGCTGCCAAGGTTCGCGTGCGTATTTCCGAATCCGGAGATGCTGGCGAGGCTTGAGTTCCCTCCGAAAGCCATTTAATCCCCATGTCGCAAAAACGAGACTACTACCAGGTGATTGGTGTTGAGCGGGGCGCGAGTGGTGAGGATATTAAAAAGTCCTACCGCAAAATTGCAATGCAGTACCACCCTGATCGCAACCCGGGCAACCACGAAGCCGAAGAAAAATTCAAAGAAGCCGCGGAAGCCTACGCCGTATTAAGCGATTCCGAAAAACGGGCGCAGTATGATCAATTTGGGCATTCGATGGGCGGGCGCGGGTTTCAGGGATTCGAAGGGTTTGAAGACGCTTTTCGCGGTTTTGGAGATGTCTTCGGGGATATCTTCGAGGATTTTTTCGGCGGTTCTGCGCGCGGCGGCGGCCGTAGTCGTGCGCGCCGGGGTTCTGACCTTGAGATGGCGGTCACTCTTGAGCTTGCGGAAGTCTTAAGCGGTAAAGAACAAAGCGTTGAGATTCCGCGCCAGGAAATTTGCGGCGAGTGCAAGGGCTCCGGTGCAAAGCCTGGATCCAAGAAGATAACCTGCCAGACCTGCCAAGGACATGGGGAGGTTCGTGTTTCCCAGGGGTTTTTCACCATGCGCCGTGCCTGCCCGGGCTGTCAGGGCGCCGGTGAAAAAATTGAGAAAGCCTGCGGTGTCTGTCACGGCCGTAAGCGTGTTGAACAAATCCGCAAATTGAAGCTTCGTATCCCTCCCGGTGTTGATAATGGAATGCGTCTCAAAATGATGGGGGAGGGAGAAGCCGGTGAGAACGGCGGGCCTCGGGGCGATCTCTACCTGCATCTTCAGGTGAAACCGCATACGCTTTTTGAGCGGCGGCAGGAACATCTTTACTACGAAGTGCTTGTCCCGTATACCGTGGCCGTACTCGGCGGTGAGGTGAATGTGCCCACCTTGACCGGTGAAAGCTTACTTAAAATTCCGCACGGAACGCCGGCGGGTAAGATTCTGAAAATTAAAGGAGAGGGCCTGCCGGTGATTTCCCACGGCGAGGGCCGGGGTGATCTTTTCGTACGGATAGATATCGAAGTGCCCGCCAAAACTTCTGAGGCCGAACGGAAACTCCTTGAGCAATATGCGCGGTTGCGTGGTGAAAAGGTCCTGGCGCGCAAGAAAAATTTCTTTGAACAGCTTAAAGAAACCTTCTGAGTTTGTCTCGCCCCTTCGTCGGTGGTTGACAGGCTGGCTGCCGCTCTGGACGCAGACAGCGATTGTTTTTCGGGGCTGCATTATGCCGGCTTCCCAAATCCCTCACTTTCTCGTTACGATCAATGACAAGATCGTGCATGCAGGTATGTTTTTCATCCTCTATCTTTTGGCGGAACATGCTTTTCGGCTCACGATGAATTGGGTGTCTCGACACAGCAGCATTTTAGCGTTTACGTATACGATACTGATGGGGATCGCGACAGAGACGGCACAGTTTTTTGTTGCGAGCCGTCATGCAGATGCGGTGGATCTGGGAGCCGATGCCCTCGGAGCCTTTTTAGCGGCTTTGTGCCTTGGAATTTTCCAATGGCGGCGCTATAGGACCATTCCGGCCTGGCGGCTGCTTCAAGCCAAGAAAGAAGGGCACGGGGCCTGTGAACTATTTTGATTTCAAGTACAGGGTCCGCTATGGGGATACCGACAAAATGGGTATCAGCTATTACGCAAACTATCTTGTCTGGTTTGAGGCGGCTCGCACCGAGTATTTCAGAGAGCTCGGCCTCCCTTATACCGAGTGTGAGAAACGGGGAATTTATTTACCGGTGGTAGAAGCCGGGGTGCGTTATCTGGGGCCCTCGACGTACGATGATTTGTTGGTGATTCGCACGAGTGTTTCCCAAAT
>CAYMUZ010000121.1:0-9396 GCA_964393875.1 uncultured bacterium
TGTGCCGGCAAAAATAAGGACTCTTTTTTCTGGCTGTGGCGAATTAAGCATGGTGAAAATGTAACGACATAACTCGTGCACTCATTAACCGATGCTCCCCTGGCATCGGAAGCACAGTACCCGAGCACAAGCGCCAGCACGAAGATTTCCGGGGCAGGTTAAATGGCGACCCGGCCTTCAAGCGAGCGAGACAAGGTTGCTTGGTCGGTATATTCCACCATACTGCCGACCGAAATACCGTGGGCGATGCGGGAGATTTTGACTTTGTGCGGTTTTAAGAGACGCGCAAGATAAAGCGCGGTGGTTTCGCCTTCCGTGTTGGGATTGGTCGCAAGAATAACCTCACGAATTCGGCCTTTTTGCAGCCGGGCAATCAACCCCTGAATCTGCAGTTCGGCCGGGCCAATTCCCTCCAATGCTGATAGCGCCCCGAGCAGAACATGATAAACACCGACATATATTCCTGTTTTCTCGATCGCAATCACATCCTTAGGATCTTCCACCACGCACAAAAGCCCTGGATCGCGCCCCGGATCACGGCAAATGTGGCAGATTTTTTCATCCGCAAAATTGTGGCACACTTCGCAAAAAAAAGTCTTTTCTTTTAGACTCTTAAGCAAACGGGAGAGTTCTTCCACTTCTTCGGCGCGGGTTTTGAGCAGATAAAAAACAATGCGCTCAGCGGAGCGCCGTCCAATACCCGGAAGGCGCGAAAACGCCATGACTAGCTGGGACATCCAGTCGGAATAACCTTTGATTTTTGTCATGGTCACACTGTGCCTTTCGCGTAGGGACAATGCATGAATTGCCCCCACAAAAAATCAGAGGTCTTTGCCGGCATGTTTTGTCAGTCTTACGTAGGGGCTATGCGAGGCAGGTGGCCATACGCCCCAACAAGACATTATGACCGTCATTCTTTTCTGACTAACCGAGCCCCCTTAAAAACATTCAGAGCTTCTCCGAGAATATCGGTTTTAGGCCCACTATCGGCCGCCAGCGCAGAGGGCAGATTCGCCGCGACAGGTTTGTCTTCACGCTGCACTTCGGTGATCACAATCCGCACACGCATCGACTGCCCCGTCACGACCTCAAAAGCCTCCTCGATTAACCGTCGGTTGGTGTCTTTTTCCAAAGTCTCTTTATGAAACTGAAACTCCGCTGGCAGACCCAGCACCGCCGTTTGACCATCCGTCTCGAGCACTTCGGCCTCCGACAGAAAAACTCCGATCGACATGCGCTGTGATTTGACGTAATCAATGACCTTCGGCCACACCTCCGCAATATTCCCGACGGCTGTCAATGGCTGCGCAGCAGCAGGGGTGGCGCTTACCGAAGAGGGTGAGATCGAATCTGCCACCGCACGAGGCTCAGGATTGACCAGTCGCGGGGGTAATGCCTGCAAAGCGGGTGCGGAGGCCCTCGCCACAGGCGCATTTTTTGCAGCCATCGCGGACCTCTCGGGCGAGCCGGCAAGCAGATCGTTTACGTTTTCGAACTGACCCAAATGTAGCAGTTTTACCAGAGTTGTTTCGAGCAAAAGACGCGCAGGTGCGATATTGCGGCGAATATGCACCTGCAAATTTTGTAAAAAACTCAACGCCAGCAAAAGCTCGGCACGCGAAAAATCCTCTTTGCGTTTACGAATCTCCTCAAGCTGTTCGGCGGAGAGATCACTCAGCGAGTCATCGCCTGCCCCGCACTGGCACAAGGTCAGTGAGCGGTAGAATTCAAAAAGCCCGCGTGCAAATTGAACCAGATCACCACCCGATTCATAAAACAGGCGCACGCATTCGAAGAGCTTTGCAGCATCCTTTGTTTTTAACGCCGTATGAATCTCGTAAAAAACCGTCGCCGGGGCTAAACCTAAGAAGGCGCTGACATCCTCTTCGCGGATGCTCTCGGGGCAAAAACTCGCCATTTGATCAAGCAGACTTTCGGCATCGCGCAGGCCTCCCTCGCTGGCACGCGCCATGAGAAAGAAAGCATTTTTCTCACATCTGATTTTTTCAAGCCCAGCAATCTCTTCAAGCTTGGCGGCGATTTGAGCCGTAGGAATGCGACGAAAGTTAAAACGCTGACAGCGAGACAAAATGGTGAGGGGAACCCGATGCGCTTCGGTCGTCGCAAAAATAAACTTCACGTGTGCCGGGGGCTCCTCCAGCGTTTTCAACAACGCATTGAAAGCCTCGGTGGTCAGCATGTGCACTTCGTCAATGATGTAAATTTTAAACTGCCCACAAGTCGGTTTGAATTTAACCGTTTCACGCAGAGACCGAATTTCATCAATCCCCCGGTTAGAGGCCCCATCGATTTCAAGCACATCGAGCGAGCGCCCCTCGGTAATTTCGCGGCACGTATCGCAAAGCCCCCCGCACTTTTCAGACGGTCGATTTTCACAATTCAAAGCCTTCGCCAAAATACGCGCGCTCGATGTTTTACCGGTACCGCGCGGTCCGGCAAAAAGAAAACTTTGCGGCACACGCCCCTGCCCAATCGCATTTTTGAGCGTCCGCACGATTGCTTCCTGCCCAACAAGCTCGTCAAAACTCTGCGGGCGGAACTTGCGCGCAAAAATAAGATATTCCGTCTGTTTTATTTCTGCGGTCTCCACTTTTAATTTTTCTTTTTTCATAAGTCCCTGTATCTATGAGGAAACGGAGAGGGAGAGATTTGAACTCTCAAGGGTGTGAACCCGCCAGTTTTCGAGACTGGTGCAATACCAGATTATGCGACCTCTCCACAACGGTTTTTATCTATATGTAAAACTCATGGGTTGATTGACTGTATAAAACGTAAACACAAGCCATAAAAATACGCCGGTTTTTCCGCCTCCGGCGGACCCGCCAATTCTTTCAGGCGGGACGGGTGCAATACCAGATTATGCGACCTCTCCACCGAAAACAAACGTCCTATTATGCCAATCGCATACGAGGACACCATCAGTCCTCGCTGCGCTAGGGCCTCATGATATTTGATTTTGGTGGGGGCCCTGCAAAGCAGGCATGAATTGCCGCTACAGCGACGAATTCGACCCCAATTTTAAATGTCACAGGGACTAGTCATCAAACATAGGTTTGATGGACCTACAGGGCGGTCATTCTAAGCGGAATGGGCAGGACGGTCAACCTGCGGATTCACTCTCACAGCAAACACGGTTTTTTCCCGTGCGCTTAGCTTGATAAAGGGCTTCGTCGGCACGCCGCACCATGCGATCGGGAATTTTTTCATCATGGCGGAGTTGAGAGACTCCCGCGCTTAAAGTCACAGCAATGACTTTTCCGTCCCATTCGAAACGGGTTTTTTCCACAGCCTGGCGGATGCGCTCACCGACTTTTTCAGCTGCGCTCCTCATCTCGCCGCGAACCATCACGATAAACTCTTCCCCGCCATAACGGGCGGCAAAGTCGGCTTCCTTGACCGGCCTTTTGAGACGTATGACCGATTGCACCACCATCGCTGTCTTTTTCAAAATGTAATCTCCGGCCGGGTGTCCGTACGTGTCATTCACCGATTTAAAATTGTCGATATCCATCAGAATCAAAGCGAGCGGCTGATTGCTCGCGTTGCTCTCCTGCACCACCTGGTTGAGCACTTCACGGAAATAACGAATCACATACAGACCCGTCAAACCATCACGAGTCGCAAGATCGAACAATCGTGATTGCTCACGCACCGCCACGATGTGTGCGTACAATGCAGAAAAAACGAACAATCCCGCGGCCAGCAAAACCGGCTGAACGACATAAATCCAGAAACCAAGGCGCCAAAAAAACAAAAAAGAGACCGCCGTCCATCCTCCGGCCATGGCAAAGAAAAACACGGCTGATTTCAAATTGCTAAAATCAGCGAATAAAATTGCCGCCAAAAGCCCCAGCCCCAGCAGACACACCGCTTGCATTTGCAGCGGCAGCGCTCTCAAATACCGGCCTTCCACCACAGTTTCGGCCGCCTGCGCCATCACCGCAAGCACCGGCATGCGCGGATGAACAGGCGTCACACGGTACTCAGTCTGCTCCCCTTCGGTAAAACCAATGAGACAAATTTTACCTTCTAACTGTTTAGGGTTCACCGCCGGTTTTTGCCCGCGTTGAATCGCTTGATCGCTGCGAATGATATCCGCGTAAGAGTATCGCGGAAAACGCTGCGCCCAGGCGCTCGTCCAATCGACAAAAAGGTGACCCGTATTGGAATCTGCGGCGCGTTGAAGAGCCGTCGAGTTACGCTGACTTAAAAAATCAAGCGCGACCTGAACACCCAAATAACGGTACACCTGAGAGCCCCAGGCCTGCTCGGCAAGAACCGATCTCAGGATACCGTCGCGATCAGCAAAAGCCTCAAGCTGACCCATACCTCTTAAGGAAAGACGGTGCTCCGCCGGCGGACCGCTCCAAACTTTACTTCCCTCGGCTGACTCTAATTCCACTGGAAGGGAATGCACCCAAATTTTTTTCGCAGGTTTTGTCACCAATTTTAGCGGAAAATAAACCCGCCCCGAGTCGCGCAAGGCAGCAGCCATCAACCCCGCGTCAAGCAACGGATCTGTCTCTGAATACGCCCGGTCAAAAACAATCGCCCCCACTTTCCAGCGGCTCAAAATGCGAATCATTTCAGCGTGGTAATGCCCCGGCCATGGCCAGCGACCAATGGCTTCAAGACTATCCGGACCGATTTCAATCAATGAGACTGCTGGGACTACCGATGAATCCGGTCGCGCTCTAAAAAATGCATCGAGCACGACATACTCTAATTTGGTCAACCGCCCGGAGACCAACAATGCCATCATGGCCAAAATGATCACGAATGAGTAAATTAAATGAAGGAGATCTGAGCGTTTGAGGAATCGGACAGAGCGGGTGCGTGAGAATAAGGTGTCAGACGCAGACTCGTTTTGAAGAACAATCGGAGGTTTCACGCTAACAGAATCAGCTTTTATGAACAACCCATGCTATTGCCCCAACGCCCATGCGTTGGGACTTTTCAGCGACGGCTATCGAAGCCGTCGTCTGAATCCGCTGGCACACCTTATGAGCATCCCATGCTATTGCCGCAATTGAGGCACTTGTAACAAGAGCCGCTGCGCACAGTCACATGCCCACAACCGTTGCAGAACGGGGCATCGCCCATCATTGCCGAGAGGTGTTCATCCAGCACACTTGCCGGTCCACCTTCTGTGGGGTGGGCTTGCCCGCTTTGTGCCTGCTGTGGGGCCTGTTCCGCATTGACCCGCGGCGATTGTACTTCCACCGTTTTCACCGGCAGCGCTGGAGCCTTCGTCTGGGCAATCTGCAGATTTGCTGCGTCCGGAGGGACTTGACAAAAATCAGTACGCCCAAGATATTCCATTCCAAGCAAGCGGAACATGTAATCAACAACAGAAGTGGAGTATTTAATGTTCGGATGATCCACTGAACCTTGGGGTTCGAACCGTGTAAACGTAAAAACATTGACGAATTCTTCGAGCGGCACACCGTACTGCAAACCCAGTGACACCGCAATCGCAAAGCAATTCATCATAGAGCGGAAGGCGGCACCCTCCTTGTGCATATCAATAAAAATCTCACCGAGCCGGCCATCTTCATATTCACCGGTGCGCAAATAGACTTTCTGTCCGCCCACACGAGCTTCCTGCGTAATCCCGAAACGCTTCTTCGGAAGCCGCCGGCGGCGCGGCACGGCAGTACCCACAACGGCTGGTGTCACCTCAGTTTTCTTTTCCTTTTTATCGTCGTTCTTGGAATTAAGCGGTTGAGAGTGCTTGGAACCATCGCGGTACAAAGCCACCGCCTTAAGCCCTGCCCGCCAGCCCTCCACATAAAGCTGTTTAATTTCATCAACGGTAATCTCATTGGGAAGGTTGACCGTTTTCGAAATGGCGCCTGAGATAAAGGGCTGCGCAGCCGCCATCATGCGGATATGCGACATGGGTTCGAGATAGCGCTGTCCGGATTTACCACATTTGTTTGCACAATCGTAGATCGGCAAATGCTCCGGCTTCAGATGCGGTGCCCCCTCAATCGTCATCATGCCGCAAATCACATTGTTAGCTTCTTCAATTTCCGCTTTTGAAAAACCCAACGCCGGCAGCATGTTGAAATCTTTCTTGTTGTAGTCTTCCGCTTTAATTCCGAGACGCTCGAGCGCCGCCTCGCCAAATACCCACTTGCTGAACGGAAATCCAATATCAAATGCCGTCGGCAGCATGGATTCGATTTTGTTCAGTTCTTCTTCGGTAAGCCCCTTCTCTTTAAGAGTCACGCGATTGACCCAAGGCGAACCGTCAAGACGAGCCGTTCCCTTGATGTATTCGATAATGTCGTTCACTTCGTCATCCTGATACCCTTGCTTTTTTAGTGCTCGGGGCACCGACTGGTTGATGATTTTAAAATACCCGCCGCCGGCCAGTTTCTTAAACTTCACCAGCGCAAAATCAGGTTCAATGCCGGTGGTATCACAATCCATCAAAAGACCAATCGTACCCGTTGGCGCAATGACAGTCGCCTGCGCATTACGATAACCAAACTGCTCACCCAGCCGCAAAGCTTCGTCCCAATCGTCACGGGCTGCTTGCAGCAAATCGGCCGGACAATCGTCGGCCGTGATTGCGTAGGCGGCGTCACGATGAAGGCCGATGACACCAAGCATCGACTCGCGGTTTTTGGCATACCCCGAGAAGGGCCCCTTGGATGCCGCTAACTCAGCCGATATTTTATAGGCATGACCCGTCATGATCGCAGTCAATGCGCCGCAAATGGCGCGCGCCTTTGGAGAATCGTAGGCAATTCCATTGACCATCAGCATCGTTCCAAGATTAGCGTAGCCCAGCCCAAGCGGTCGGTAGTCGTGACTGTTTTGAGCAATGTGCGCCGTTGGATAAGACGCGAAATCTACGATAATTTCCATCGCCGTAATAAACACACGCGTCGTCTGACGGTACCCCTCGATGTCAAAACGCCCTTCGTCATCCAGATACTTCATGAGATTGATCGATGCCAGATTGCAGGCAGAGTCATCGAGAAACATGTACTCCGAGCACGGATTGGACGCGTAAATACGATCCGTACTCTTGCAGGTATGCCAGCGATTAATCGTGGTGTCATACTGCACCCCGGGATCGGCGCAATTCCAAGCGGCTTCGGCGATTTGCGTCATCAGATCGCGCGCTTTAAAGGTTTCACCGATCTCCCCGGTCGTCCGGTAGCGTGTCTGCCACAAACCATCATTTAAATGAGCCTGCATAAAATCATCGCTTACGCGCACCGAGTTATTGGAGTTTTGACCGCCGACAGTCCGGTAGGCATCTCCGTTAAAATCGGAAGGCATTCCGGCATCGATGAGCATTTTTGCTTTACGCTCTTCACGCGCTTTCCAGTTGATAAAGTCGACAATTTCAGGATGATCCATATCCAGACACACCATCTTGGCTGCGCGGCGGGTGGTGCCGCCCGACTTAGTAGCGCCAGCGCCGCGATCGAGCACATCCAGAAAGGACATCAGGCCGGACGACGTTCCGCCTCCCGAAAGTTTTTCCTGCCGCCCTCGAATGCGCCAAAAATTGGTCCCCGTTCCTGAGCCATATTTAAAGAGTTTTGCCTCCGATTTCACCAGGTCAAAAATGGACATCAGGTCATCTCCGACCGCCTGAATAAAACAGGCCGAGCACTGGGGATGAGAGTAAGCATTGGTTGTTTCCTGAATCGTACCGGTAGTAGAATCCCAAAAATAATTTCCTCCGCTCCCCAAAATCTCATATTCGTGGTAAAGACCGCAGTTAAACCAAACCGGCGAGTTAAAAACACACTTTTGATTAATTAAAAGGTGAAGCAGCTCCTCTTCAAATACCTGAGCGTCTTCTTTGGTGGCAAAATAGTTCCCAAGTTTTTCTCCTGCCGTGCGAATCGTATGGGCAATCCGGTAAACAACCTGGCGCGCGCTGACCTCATGCCCTGTTTTTGGAACCCCCGCTTTACGGAAATATTTTGAAACAATAATGTCGGTTGCCAGCTGACTCCAGCTTTCGGGAACTTCCACATCGTCCATTTTAAAAACCACCGAGCCATCGGGATTGGTGATCACCGATTTGCGGCGGACATAACGCACCTCATCCAAGGGATTAACCCCTTCGCGCGTAAAATAACGTTCGAACGGCACACCGCTTTTCTTATCACGCTCCACAGATTTTGAACCGTTTTTCTTATCCATTTTTAGACTCATGAGGGGCTCCTTCCGGATTACAAACCTTTTTTAAATAGATTTAAATGCCGTTAGCCGTCCCCGCTCTAATCTTACCACATATAGTGAATATTTTCTCGAATAGCACTATATGTTGTGTCGATAGGGGATAGTTCGGCATAGAATGATTTTTCTTAACTTAAAATTTTTGTGATTTAAGACGGGTAACTCTGTTTGAAACAGACGCAAGACAGATGCAAAATGTATTCCAGATGGGCTGTGTCATAAAATACATGCGTGTCACTTCTATGCTATCGATGTTGCCTGAATGAGTCTTTTGAAATGTATACAGCTTTTTTTGCGGCCGGCGAACTCTTGGGTGAGTCCTGACTTGTCCGTAAGCCGCGTGGAAAAATACACTGAACACAAACAACAAATCTCAAAATCATCAAAGAACATTCTCAAAGCGTGGGGCATTCTAGTCAGCGCTATAGACCCTGTCAACGAGAAATAGTTAAAAAAAATTAATTGAAAAAAAAATGGATTTCATGTTGACAAAATTTATTTTTTGCTCAAAAGATTTTAAATAAAAATTACTTCCCAATACAAAATTCTGAAAAAATAACATCCAAAAGATCCTCGGAATAAATCTCGCCGATGAGTTCGTTCAGAGAATCGATCGCCTGCTTTAAATCAGAGGCGGCCAGCTCAAGTGATTGCTTTGACTCAAACACAGCGGCGGCCCGCCGCAGTGATTCCAGCGCTGTTTCAAGTGCTAGCCGGTGGCGGAGCCGAGTGATCTGTTCCCCTGCGGTATCGACAGCTCCCTGTTTGAGCAATTCGCTCATTTTATTCTCAAGTTCGCTCAACCCTTCACGCGTTTGAGCAGACACGCTTACAAAGTGGGTTTTTTCGGGAAAATCTGCAAATGGTTTCGCGCCGATCACAAAACCGCGGTCAGCTTTAGCCGCGACCAAAATACAAGGCTTAGCGGCATCGAGTGCGCGAAAGGCTTCACGATCAGCCGATTCAACCTCTGCGGAACCATCGACCACAAACAAATAGGCATCCGCCTGCTTCAAAACCACGTGAGTGCGCTCAACTCCAAGCGCGTCTAACGGATTGCCGGCTTCCGCCATCAACCCGGCCGTATCCACCAGCCGAACCGCAAAACCGTCCACCTCAAGCCATTCTTCAATCGCATCGCGGGTCGTACCGGCGAGCGGT
>CAYMUZ010000122.1:0-12345 GCA_964393875.1 uncultured bacterium
TTGAGCAAAGGGCCAAGATAATTAAAAAGAGTACGAATCCCCAGATCTTGCCGTACCCCTTGAAGTTGTGCCATTGCCGGATGGTATTGCGGTGCATGAAAATAGCCGATTCCAGCCTCCAAAACCGCCCGGATCATGGCCGCCCGCGACGCTTTTAAATTGACGCCCAGCGCCGCCACAAGGTCTGAACTACCGCTCTTTGAAGAAATAGCCCGGTTGCCATGCTTAGCAACACGTCCCCCACAACCTGCAATCACCAAGGCACTGAGCGTTGAAATATTGAAGCTATTTTTTCCATCGCCGCCTGTCCCGCAAACATCCAGCACACTTCCGGACAATCGTATCAGCGGCGGTTCTGCCTTTCGAATTGCCCGCACCCCTTCCACAATCAGCGCCGGTGTCACACCCTTTTTTGATTGAAGTACCAAAAACGTGCGGAAATCACGTAAAGCAACCTCGCCACGCAGATACCCCTGAATCACCGCAGAGAAACCAACGCTCGAAGTGGAGCCGTCCATGCAGTTCTCCAACATCGCGGAATTTGATTTGAGAGAAGTGCCCATCTTTATCGTGGGCGACACTTCGCAGAAAGGGTCAAAAAAATTCTCAGAATCTCTTTTCCTTCAGGCGTCATGATCGATTCGGGATGAAATTGAACGCCCCAAGTTGGATGACTTTTGTGCTGAACCCCCATAATCTCCCCCTCTTGGGTCCACGCAGTGATCTTCAGCGCACTCGGAAAACTTTTACGTTCAATGAGCAGCGAGTGGTAGCGAGTCGCCGTAAAAGGGTTGGAGATTTTTTTAAAAATAGATTTTCCATCATGAAAAACTTTTGAAGTTTTTCCGTGCATAATTTTTTTGGCACGAATAATTTTTCCGCCAAAAACCTGGCCAATGCACTGGTGTCCGAGACACACACCGAGAATCGGGACCTTCCCGCTCAGTGTTCGGATGACTTCGCACGAAATGCCCGCTTCATGCGGAGTGCAGGGCCCCGGTGAAATCACAATACGGGTCGGTCGAAGTTTGACAATATCCGAAATCGTGACGCAATCATTTCGAACCACTTTAGGAACAGCCTTGAGCTCGCCAAAATATTGAACGAGATTGTACGTAAAGGAATCATAGTTATCGATTACAAGCAGCATGCAAATTGATCCCGCAGGGCAACGGCCTGCATTAGCGCTTTCGCTTTATTCACCGTCTCTTGATATTCTTTCGCCGGGCTAGAATCTTGAACAATGCCAGCCCCCGCTTGAACGACAAGCCGTTTTCCATCATCGACCAACGTGCGAATGGTAATGCACATTTCCATATTTTGTGAAAAACTGAAATAGCCCAGACAGCCAGCATACGGGCCTCTCGCTTCCGGCTCCAGCTCATTGATCATTTCCATCGCTCTAATTTTGGGGGCACCCGTTACGGTCCCTGCCGGAAAAGTAGCTCGCAGTAAATCAAACGCGTTTTTCCCAGGATGAAGCGTGCCGACCACTTGCGACACAAGATGCATGACATGCGAAAAATGTTCAATGCGTGCAAAATCAGTCACCTGGATCGACTCAAAACGGCACACGCGACCGAGATCATTGCGGCCTAGATCGACGAGCATCAAATGCTCTGCCATTTCCTTTTTAGAACGGCGGAGTTGCTGTGCCAAAACATGATCGACCCGTTCCGAATGTCCACGCGGCCGTGTGCCGGCAATCGGACGCACCTCGGCCCGGCGGCCCTGTTTTCTCACAAGCAACTCCGGAGAGGATCCGATCAAGCGCAGATTTTTATACCGAAAGTAAAACATATGCGGTGACGGATTAATGGAGCGGAGCGCCCGATAAACCTCAAAACCGGAATTGCCCGCCGATGGCACACTCCACTTCTGCGAAAGGACGCCCTGAATGCAATCGCCGGCTCGAATATACTGTTTAATTTTTTTTGCCGCTCGTAGAAAAACCGCGGGGCGGATATGGGGGCGAAAAGTTGGCGCGACAGACCGCCGTGCTTGATTGAATGCCTGCACTCGTAGGGGCTGTTGCAAGCAATGATGCATGCGAACGAGTCGGGCCCGGGCCTCTGTGTAAAGGCCGGTGAAATTCCCCGCCGTCTCCGTAATCGCTGCGAGGGTGAGGGTTTTTCGAAAGTGATCAAAAATCACCAGGTCGCGCGTGAGAAAAAAAACAGCGCCGGGAATATCACCCGCTCCCTTCTTTGCGCTAAGGCGAACCGTCTCGAAATCACGAACGTTTTCATAGCCAAAGTACCCAATCCACCCCCCACAAAAATCGGGCAGGCTTTCCGAATTTGCAAGTTTCAAAATGCGCGTTTTCTCTTCCAAAATGTCGGCAAAGACGCGGCCGTAGTGATGAATTTTTTTCTGTCCGGTTATTTCCTCAACAAAATTTTCCCGGCCGACGAGAACGGTCGATGGGTCAAACCCGATGAACGAATAGCGGCCGATTTTTTCTTCCTGCTCGGCCGATTCCAGCAAAAAAGCTTCTTCAGATTTTCCGGCCAACTTTAAAAAACAGGACACCGGAGTCTCAAGGTCACAGGGCACTACGGTCGTCAGCACCGCATGGGTTCCACGGCGGCAGAGCCGCTTGAACTCCGCCAGGCCGATTGTCTTCATTCTTTGTAGACCTTATCCGGATCAAAGACCTTTTCCTGGGTAACACGCTGAATACTTCCATTTTCCGAAAGCTCGTGCACAAAGCACGTCCGAAATCCTAAATGACATGCGCCACCCGTCTGTTTGACCTTAATCAGCACGGCATCGCGATCACAATCAGTCACAGCCTGTTGCACGGCCTGCACGTGCCCTGAGGATTCCCCCTTCACCCAGTATTTCTGCCGAGATCGGGAATAAAAAACAGTTCTTTTCTCACGTAACGTACGCTCCAGGGCGACCTTATCCATAAATGCCACCATCAATACCTCGTTGCTCTCAGCATCCTGAATCACGGTGGTAATCAGCCCCTTATCGTCAAATTTGAATTGATCCATGCGAATCGCTCCTTGAGTTAAGGGGTCTGTGGTAGAAAGACGCTGAACCGCAACCGGTTGGTAGGGGCAATTCATGAATTGCCCCTACAGGAGGGTGATTATCGCGTTCTGCGACAGACCCTTAGGGTGTGAGTATGCCATAAAAAACGTCTGTGTCAAGAAGATACACTTTTTTGGAGGTTCTCACGCGTGGGTAAAAAAGGCTTCTGATTTATTCTCGAGGCGGCACCCTTCAATCTTCAGCTGCTCAGGTCTCCGTGGCATCCTCATCCAGCAGGTCATCGGCCATTTCCGCTTCCGCCGCGCAATCGTCACAAAGACCCGACCCCGTCAAATCTTCCTCCATGTCCTCACTGCAATTTTTACACCGTTTCATCATTTTGCCACCTCCTGAATTCTAAGGCTCTGCAAGCGAGTTGTTCGTAACAGCTATTATTGAGGATTGCCCCGCAACTCTCAATACGATTTTTTTAAATCGGCACACTTTCCGAATACCGCAGGCTTCGCCCAAGCTCAACACGACGCTTTTTAGGCGGCGGTGCTCATGCTCTGCAATGCCTGAATCATAGCGGCAAAGTATCGGGTTACGTTTTGGTCAAGTCCGACCTGTTCCAAAAAATCTTGCAGTCGCAGAATCTCATAGGTTTTTTGGCTTAAGGCACGGGCCAAGAGCAGAGGAATCAATGAGCGCGCAAGCGAAGCCTTTATTTTTCCGCGGTCAACCCTGCTGACTTGTTTCCAAACTCCCAACGCTTGCTGAAATCTCACGCCCGCTGTCATCACAATCGGCTCCCTCTTTGAATCGATGCGGCCGGCCAAAACGCGGATTTCACGCTGAATCCTCGCGTCGCTACGACGCGCGGCATTGATCCAAGTTACTTGCTGGACTCGTGACGGCCGGTTAAATCGTCTCAGGATGCTTGCAAACTCGCTTTCTAGTTTTGAAATGCGGGCGGCAACTTTTCTTGAATCTCCCCGCACATAAAGCCGAATGCCGTCGCCTGCGGGACGCATTAAAGTCAAAGCGGCAAGAGCCCAAGCCGTATCCTCGGAGAGATCCTTAAGATCGACGATGTCAAAAAGGTCAAAATTATTTTCAAAATCAGCGGGCTGTGGAGTCCCGGGCTGTGCGAAAAATCTCTCAAAGGTTTCAAGAACTTCAGGAACCGCCCGACGATCTTCCAACTCTCCATACAAGACTTTAATAATGCGCCTCGAAGCTTCCAGCTCTGAAATGTGGAAGCGCAAAGCGAAACGGCGGGGAGTTGCATAAATCCTGGAAACACGTTCGGAAACCGCCCGAATTTCAGAAGGCAGTTCATTTTCTTTTGACAGGCTTTTTAGGGAATCCGCCAGCGCCTGCCGCGTTCCAGACAGTCCGAATTCCCGAACATTCGATACACGCATTTCAGATCGAAGTGTGGAATGAGGAACAAGTTTGGGGTAATGTGCCATGGGGGAAAGATTATCAAAGTACTGCTCCGGCGAGCCGGCATGTTCACGAAATTGCAGGAAACGCTCGGCATCGCTGGCCAAATCAAGCCATTTCTTTTTTAAGACCTTACGTTTCTTTTCAACTTTCTTTTGGACAATATCCCAGGCCGCCCGCACCAAGTCTGTTCTGCCGGAGCCAAGAGCGGCACTCAACTCCAGCATTCTTTGATCAAAAATATTGTCCGGTGTTTCTTTCTTCTTTTTCTTCTGAGTCGCGGCTGTTTCTTCTACGGCTGCTACGCCTGTGAAGCGCCATTCCTCAACCCTTTTCGATTGAGGTTCCAACGGCACATTTTCATCCGGAGTCCACAGACCGGCCTCCGTGGCCGAAAATTTCAATTCACCCCGCCGGTAACGCTCAAGCTTGTCCGATTGCCTATACGCAAAATTCAACCCGTAATCATCGACCCACTCACGAAACTCACGACTATCACGAGTATATTTCGTAGCGGATAAACGTAAGTGCTCTTGCGATGCGGGCAAACTTTGATAAACGAGGATGCCGTTGGGCCGGTCAAAGGCCGCAGACCCTATATGAAAAGCTGCACGCGTTGCCTCCCTCTTGGGCGTATTCTCATCCCCATCAATAAATTCCTCCCTCCAAAACCGCCGGTAGGGCAGCACCCTATGGGGTAAATTCATAGTGTTTGTGAGATGCACCAGCTCGATACTTGCAATTCCCCTGAACGCGTTTGTTCCAATACTAAAAGTACGCAAAATGCTGATAAATCCGTTGCCCTCGGCAATGGCACGGTCGTAATCCCCGTCTTTGCCCAACGTTACTACCGGTTGATCACGGCCCGGCGTAACCTGGTCCTGGCCATCGATCATCTTGCGAATAAAATTCATCAACCGTGCCGCCTCTGGTTCTGTAGCATCGGTGACCACCATCAGGTTCAGGTCAAGATGGTCACGAATCGCGGAACCCAGCACACCCAAACTACCAATTTGATAAATCGCCACATGTTCCATTCCAATTTTGCACACCGCCTCATCAAGCCCCTTAGAAATCAACCAGTCTCTCAACTGCTGCGCAAGCGCTTCCTTGTCGTGTGATAAAAGCAGGGGCAGGGACGGATACACCCGCCCTAAGGGCGCCGGTGCAGACAACGGCGGCTTGGATACAGGTTCTGCCATCTGCGATTGCGGCACGGAAGGCGCCGGTGACAATGCCACAGTGGCGGGCACACTTTCAAGATCCGGAGTGACTTCGGCCTGGCCGGCGGCGTCTGCGGTGAGCGATTCCAAAAAACTGCGGTCACGCTCGTCGGCGGCCGCCGTAAGCAATCCCCAAAACTCATCAGCATCATTGAGCGCCAGCTCATCCTCCGGAGCCCGGTGTTGAGCTGTCATACCACTAAACAGGTCCCTTGGCTCTTCGCCATCCTTGGGGGGGGAACTGCTTGCGGTGTCCCAGCGGAAATGCCCGCTTTCGTAAAAGTGGTTCACCGCACTCCGCATGGCTTTTGCCAAATCCGCCTGAACAAAGTCGGTCAGGGTGCCATGGGTTTGGGGATTAAAATCTCTGATTCTCTCATCGACAAGCGCATTCCCCTCCGAAATTAAAAGAGCCTCATCATGAACGTCTTTTCTTCCGCCGCGGCGTAGGCTGAAAAAGTAAGCCCGTTTTGATACTTCCGCAAGAAAAGAATGCACTAAGGCCTCATAAGCACGCCGGGAATCAGTGCCCGCTCCTTTCCATATAAACCATAGTGCGATGCGTTCATCTTCCGGCAGTTCGATAAAATCTTTAGTATTTTGACGCCAGCCTTCCACGGGACTCACGCTCTGCCACAGCGGTTCTGAGCCCGGAAGAGGAATCAAATCAGCGAGATGCACCCTATTCCAGGCTCGAACAAATCGCAGCAAATTCCTATCGCCATTTCCGCCCTTGCGGGGCTGATCCAATTCTTCTGGACGATTGCTAAGACCGTTATCCGAGCGTCTTGTCAGTTCAGCGATAGCCTCGTACTTTGTCGTGTATTTTCTTCTTGAAAGGAGCTCTGAATGGAAATAAGGTTTTCCAGCCATGATCTGTGCCCGTAAAAGAGTCAACACGTCATAGGGTGGAACATGATGGGCATTCGTCAGCACGGCCGGATTTAAGTTTCGGTCAAGGTGGATGATCTGCGTTTGCCGGCCTTTAATCAAAATTTCAATCCGCGGGTTTTCAGCGTAAGGATAAATGCGGACCGTGATCATCCGCGTAGGCAGGTTTAAAAACTTCATAAAACGCTCAAGACTGTACGGGGTATCTCCCATCCAAAACCGGCCGTCGGAAACAAGAGCCTCTTGCGCGATTTGTTCCGCAATTTGATCCAGCGGCCAGCGCCGGCCTTTAGGGGCATGCCGGTCAAAATCAGCGGGACGCCCGAAACGATCTATCGAAAAACGTAAAAGCTCCTGTTCACGGTGGTGCCGCGACTCAAAAATTCGCAGCGAGAAAACTCGACCGGTTCTCCCCCTAAGGTTTCCTGCACGCATTGGCTGGCGTTCCAAAATAATCCGGGTGTCTGCCGCAGAACGGGGCACATGGGTCTGTAGAAATTCAGCGCTTTCATAGACAGCCTGGGGGCCTCGGCTGGCCGGCACCCGCACAGTTCCATCTGCTTCCGGCCGCAGCACCGCTATGGGACGCCTGTCGCGGACCAGCTCATCAAAGCGCAAACTTGCTGAGCCTTCCGGCAGTGCAACTTTTTGATTCATCGGCGACAGAGGATTTCCGCTCGAGTCAAGACGGATACGGCCGAGAACCCGCCGCACCCCATAAGCTTCGCGCACTTCAATCCAGGAACCGCGAGGCCCTTTAACCTGAGCCCAAAACTGAACTTCATCCGGATATTTATCAATTGCTTTCAGGTAATCTTCAACGTGATACTGCCAATCCCCTACAGTGATGGCCCCATTCTGCAGAAGGGCCGGCAGGGGGTGGCCCTGGCGCTCTAATAAATCAAGAATGGCAATGGGTGCCTGCATCGTTTCGGGGCGGTTTCGAAAATGGCCATCCCGCTTAATTTTCAAGGTATAAAGCAAAGTCCCGGGCTGCCCCCAACGGTCAAAATAGGCCACATAGAGCTGGACACCGCTCACCATGGCCCGCAGTTCAATCTCCTGCACATTGGCATGCAGGCTGTCTGTGATACGCCGGCGAAAATCCTGAAAGCCCGTTATTTGAAAATGGAGAATTCTTCCTTGATCTTGCTCCGCAGGAACGCTCAGGTAAGTGACGGCATTCCCCTTTAAAAGCTTCTGCTGAACTTGTGGATTTAAAAGAACTTTGACCGGTGGCAAAGTCCGGGTGCGTCTTTGAAAAGTTTTCCATTGCTGGCGGCCCGCTGTCCGTATATCCCGTTTAGAAAGTTCCCTTAACACAGCGGGAAACAAATGACTTATCGTCGCTTCCGAGAAACCTAGCTGCGCATGCACCGCTTCGCGTGAAGGGAAAAGACCCGTTTGGCTGTAAGTGTCCAGCATCCATGCGCTGATGGCGCGAACACTCGGCCGCTGCCGAAGAACCGGCACGCCCAATCCACGTAAGTCTCCGGCGGCAACGGATTGTCGAAGCACCTGGGTCTTGTTGGGGCCGGGCTCATAGCGAAATGCTCCCAATCGGACCGGTGAAAAAAGAAGTCTCGGCCGTATGTCTAAAGACAAAGCTTTCCCTTCCGACGGCTCTGCCAGCAGCAAGCGTTGGATACGCACAAGCTCAGGCCGTTGTTCAATCCTTGATTTGCGTCTTAAGTCATGCAATCTGCGGCCTTGCGGTTGATCGCCCGGACCCCAAATTTCTTCTGTAAGGGCCTTTCTGTCTATTGCATTCGAGCTCCGCAGAACTTCCTGAAGAACCATACCCGGAACCGTCTCTAAAAAAAATGATTCCATTGCCGCTGCGAGTCCGGGCGCATTGACGATAAGATCTTCTGTAAGTATTTCGTAAACGCCAGGCGTTTTCTTCCGCTCACGTTTGCTTCCGTTGAGAATGAATGAAACAGTCGTTTGATCTAGCTTCAGTTGGGCTGCCAGAGATTCCTGAGTTGTGGTCAACTGCTCGAGAACAAGCCCCAGTGTTCGCGCTTCGTGAGAACCGAGCACCAAAGTACCCTGCCCATAGAGGCGGCTTAATGCGAGTTTTAACTGGCGTATGGGCTCTTCGACTTGCGGATCACCCCGATCGCGTCCGTTGGACAGGGCCTGGATGTACTGGGGTAAAAGCCGCCGCACGAGCTGTTTTCTAACAGCGGAATAATAACGTGTGTAGCGCTCGGCATCATTCTCCTGAAGCTGGCGGGAAAATCGCAAGAGACTTCCGCCGTGCTTATGGGGTACCGCCGTTTTCACGGTAGCGGCAAGAACTCTTCGGATTCTTTCCTGGTCTGGGAAATAGCGCAGGGCTCTTAGCGCATAGTCATGGCGCAAAATATCTTCGTCATTTAACAGAATCGAAATCGCCGGGCGAATTGCCGAGGCGTCCCCTTTTTTAGCTTTGCCAATAAGCACCAGGCCATCCTCCAGCGCCTCATAAAAACCCGCCGGTGCCGGCGGCACACTCTCCGATTTTTGTGTCAGAGCTTCAAGCGGCTGACGTAATTCTACCGTTTTAGGCGGGGAAGACTCCGCGATTGAAGAATCCAAAATCTGCCGGGAAAGTTCCGAAACGGTCTTTGAAGTTTCAAATGCTCGCACGAGAGTTCGCCGGGTCAAAAAGCCCAGGGTTTTATACCTGACCCAAACCGCCCTGCCGCGTTTTTCAAGATCAAGCATTCCATGACGCTCAAGAAAATGAAGGTCCGCATGCAAATTCGCGATTTCCGCTTCTGTCGACAGGCCGGTATAACGAGCAAAAGCTGAAGGTTTGAACCAGGCCTCGCCGAATAGATTACTCATAAGCGTATAGGCCGCAGTCAGCCGCTTAAGAGCGGGTTGACGGCCTTGATTTTTTTTAACTTCAGCAGCATAGCGCGGCAGAGTCTCAGGCAGTGTATAAAGCGGCCTCCCCGCCAGGAGTTCTCCGACGTGAAATCGAATGCGTTTACGGTCAAGACCATCGAGAATCTTGCCTGCCTCACCAAGGACAAACTCGAGTTCCCGCCATGATGCAGGGCTCAGCGTCTTGAGGGAAGGTGCATAATCATAAACTTTTTTAACGCGTTTTCCTCCATCGACAACCTTTATCAGCAATCCAAAATCAACCAAATCATCAAGAGCTCCTTGCAAAGGTTCCCGTGAAAGAACGACTCCGGCCGACTCCACATAAGCGGTGACAGTCACGGTTCCCATTCTAAAATTTTCGCGCAAATGCCCCCAGACCGTGCCAAGCCGATAAGCCTCGGCATCCGCTTTGGGTTTAACCGAAGCGACTGCGCCCGTCGCGGAGGATTGATCGGTCCCTTCTAAAACACGCTGCATCTGGGTTTTGAAATCGTTTTCTGTGCTCCAATATTTCAAAGCTTCTTCCGCCCGCTTTAGCACCGCATTATTCTGCGGCTTAACCCGAATCCAAATCGCTGTGCCCTGCCTTTGCATCTCTACGAGTCCCAATGCTTCCAGAGCTTTAAACCGCCGGGTCATGGCAAGGTGGGATTCACGTCCCTCGATCGAAACATAAGCGGCAAATGTATTGGCGCGGATCCATTCGCCGCCAAAATAATGATGCAGCCAGCGAAAGAGAAGATAAATTTCGGGGGTATCCATTTTAGACATTCTGGATTTAAGAATGTCGAGATCTTTAGCATAGCGCGGTTTGAATTTTGAAAGTGAAAATAATCTTTGTCCATTCAGTACGGCCTGAACTTGCGGTAAAAGCCGCTGCGTATCATTCTCACCCCAGTGTTCCGACAGTAGAAAGTTCAGTTCTTGCAAGGCGGGTTCAGTCAATTTCCCAGCCTGGGCGGCCACCTGATATTCGCGCTGAAATCCCGTCTTACCAGGAATGTTTTTGAGCTCGGACACTAGCAGGCCAAGATCACTTAGCTGTTTGAGCCGTGCAAGCGCCGTCTCAGGAAGATGATATAACCGGCTGTGAGCAAGGACGTCTTTGACGGTGAAAGCCTTTTGGTTTTGAATCAGCCGACGGACCATTCGCCACGTCTCGAGTGTCAGATATTTTTGTTCCGTTTTAGCGCTCTTGGACCCAACAGCGGATCCGTTCGTACGCATTTCTGAGCGCATCACCCGGTGGATGCTCACACCCAAACCTGCTGGTTCAAAATCTAACTCGGAACGAAAGAGGACTGGAGCCATTTTCCGCCTCTGCTTTGTTACAAAAAGTTCTGCGCTCACAGGAGTCAGCAGCAAGTTGTTTTGCGGTAGGTTGAACGGTGCGGCCTTGGGAGCAGCTAGAATGGGTTGCATCGGTAACCCCGGACTCCACAAGCGGAGCTTCGAACCCCCACCGACGGATGAGGCCTCCGCCTTTAAAACGGAATCAAATACACCCTTGTGCGCCAACGCCGCAGCTATTTCTCGCGCCACGTTCTCCGGGGAGACAAGCTTCCTTTGCACCAGTAAAGGGATGCCCGTTTCCAGAATCATTTTCAGAAAAAGTGCCTGCGGCCTGTCTAAACCATTGGCTCCAAGATAAGCAGAAACATCTTCTTGAATACCACGTAAAATATTACGATAAAAATCCTGAGCCAGATCTGGATGAAACGCGGGGGTAATTTGCACGACCCCGTAGCCTTTCCGTGCAAGCCCGTGTTCCAAAGCATCGCTATGAAAACCTCCGGTGATCACGACCAAAACATCTTTACCGACGGAGAGGCCGGTGAGTTTTGCCGTCATCAAACGATCCCGCCGCAAGGTCCATTGATAGAACAACGCTGCGGATTGAAGCGCTTTCTTCAACGGGGGCGACTGAGCCATCCGCATCAAATTTTTTTGACGTTTGCGGACCTGCCCCCACTCCGGCAGGGTCAGTTCAAGCTTCAGGCTTTTTGTCAAAAGGGCAAAATCCGAAAATTTCTCGACCCATGTTTTCTGAGCAGGGGTGATGGCCAATTTGTCTTCAAGCGCCTTTTCCAGCGTCGTGATTTCTTGCTCTAAAACCTTCGGTTCTATTTCCCCCGAAAGGATCTGGACTGTCTTGACTTTCCAAAAATGCTCAAACAGACGAAGATCTAACCCCCGCGCCGAAGCCCGGCGCCACAGTTCTTCCACATCTTCCCGTAAGACGGTACCCGCCGTAATATCCAGCGGCGCAGCAAGGGAGATAATTTCTTTTTCATCAGCGCCTTGGGCGCGCATTTTTTTGATAATTTCCCGTTCTTCCCGTTTCGCGCCCTCAAGATCCGGCTGTACTTCCAACACACTCAACCGGTAAAGCCGCACAGTGTTCGGAAAACGGATCTGTTCGAAAGGCTCCTCCAGATTTACTCCAGCTTTTGTTTTCAAGGCGCCGGCAAGATAGCGGGCGTAGGCCGCCCATTGAGGGCTGTGATGAGCCGTACCATAGTGGCCTTGCCTACGGCGTTCGCGCTCTGTGATGAACTTTAAAAGCTCAGGGCCTAACTCCAGACTCGCCTGCTTTTCAAGTCCGAATTTCAGCCGTTCCAACTCGGGGCGAAGCGTGTCTTCCATCCGTACAAGACGTTTAAAAAGGCCGAGGCTCTTGCGATAAGCCTGTGCGTTATCGATACCAGAAATCAAATTTGAAATGTAGAAGAGCCCGTTTGGTTTATCCCGGCGGTATCGATCCCATGCGAAAAGTTCAGCGCCTGTCAGTTCTCCCTGCGCCGCCATGGCGTTGACCATGGCCTGATTGACTCGAGACTGGGAAGGAACGAAATCAAAACGCTCGGGATGCAAGGCCCCTTGAAAACCTTCATGTGCGATGCACCAGGAATGTCCTTTT
>CAYMUZ010000123.1:0-4275 GCA_964393875.1 uncultured bacterium
ATTCAACCTATGAAGAAGAAGATGAAACGATTCCGAGCTCCAAAAAAAAAGGTCATGATTTTGGGCAGCGGGCCTAACCGTATCGGTCAAGGAATTGAGTTTGATTACTGCTGTGTGCATGCCGCGTTTGCGCTTAAAGAATTGGGTTTTGAAACCATTATGGTCAATTCCAATCCGGAAACGGTCAGCACCGATTATGACACCTCAGACAAACTCTATTTTGAGCCGCTCACCCTGGAAGACGTGCTGCATATTTATGAAAGCGAGAAGCCCCTGGGGGTGATTCTGCAGTTGGGCGGGCAAACGCCGCTCAATTTGGCCAAGGATTTAGTTCGGTGCGGAGTGCGTGTGCTTGGGACATCGGCAGACGCGATTGATGCGGCTGAAGACCGCGATAAATTTAAAAAGCTGCTTGAGAAAATTAACCTCCGGCAGCCCGAGAATGGGATTGCTTACACGCTGGCCGAAGCCCGAGCGGCCGCGGAACGGATCGGGTATCCGGTGGTGATTCGGCCTTCCTACGTGCTTGGCGGCCGTGGGATGGAGATTGTCTATGATGAAGCCTCCCTGAACAAATACATGCAGCGGGCCGTTGAGGTCAGCGGTGAACATGCGGTGCTGATCGACAAATTTCTTGAGAATGCAACGGAACTGGATGTGGACCTTATTTCTGATGGAAAACGGGCTGTGATCGGCGCGATTATGGAACACGTGGAAGAGGCGGGCATTCATTCGGGGGATAGCGCCTCCGTCATCCCTCCTTTTTCAGTCAGCCCTGAAATTTTGAAGGAAGTGACGGAGAAATCAAAGCAGATTGCCATGGAGCTTGGAATCGTCGGATTGATGAATATGCAGTACGCAATTTGCCGCGACGTACTCTATTGTCTTGAAGTGAACCCGCGGGCTTCACGCACTGCGCCGTTTGTTACCAAAAGCATCGGGGTGCCGCTGGCAAAGCTTGCGGCAAAAGTGATGGTGGGTAAAACGCTTGAAGAACTGGGCTTTACCCAAGAAGTTGTGCCAAAACACTTTTCCGTCAAGGAATCCGTCTTTCCCTTTGTGAAATTTCCTGGAGTGGATATTATTTTGTCTCCGGAAATGCGCTCCACAGGAGAAGTGATGGGTATTGACGAAGATTTTGCGCGGGCTTTTTATAAGTCTCAGGATGCGGCGCTTTCTCATCTGCCGCATTCGGGTAAGGTTTTTATTAGTGTCAACAAATTTGATAAAGCCAAGATTGTTCCCGTGGCAAAAAAGTTTCACGAGCTGGGTTTTAAGATTGTTTCCACCGAAGGAACGGGACAGACGCTGCAACAGAACGCTATTCCCTGCGAGATTGTTAAAAAACTGGCGGAGGGGCGTCCCAATGTCATTGATCTCATGAAAAACGGACAAATTCAATTAGTCATCAACACCCCGAGCGGGCGCGGCCCGGCGCTGGATGAAGGTAAGATTCGATCGCTGGCGGTGTCTTACACCATCCCCTGCATCACGACGATCAGTGCGGCCATCGCTGCGGTGCGAGGCCTCGAAACGGTCATGGCGCAGGGCCTTACGGTCAAAACCATCCAGGAATATCATGGGTGCCTCGAGGTCTAAGAGATTGCGGCATGCTTACCGATGAAAACGTTATACTTCTTGAGAACCGGCCCGTTAACGGCAAGTATTTTAAACTGACGTTTCGCTCTCGCCGGCTTTCGCGTCGGGTTCAGCCCGGCCAGTTTTTGCATATCCAGATTCGTCCAGATTGGGTGGACCCTTTTTTGCGAAGGCCCTTCAGTTACTACCGCGTTGACAAAGACCGCATTGAAGTTCTCTACGAAGTGCTGGGACGGGGCACCGCCCTTCTGGCTGGATTGGGCAGGGGGAGCACCCTGAGGGTGATGGGACCGCTCGGAAAACCCTTTACCCAGCGGATCCCGAAAAAGAAACGCGTGCTTGTGGCCGGGGGCGTGGGAGTTCCCCCCCTTGTTTTTCTTGCCGAGAAAAACCCTGTCGATTATCTCTTGATCGGAACGAAATCCAAAGCCGAAGTTCTTCCTAAGAAGGAACTCGCGAGGGCTCATACAAAAATTCTTTATGCCACCAATGACGGGAGTTACGGCACACGTGGCTTTGTGACCGTGCTTTTGAAAGAAATTATCCTTCGTGAAGACGCTGAGAATCTTTTCATTCAGACGTGCGGCCCAACCCCGATGATGAATGCCGTGATGGAAATGGCGCGCCGCGCAGGAATTCCTGGGGAGGCCTCCATGGAAGAAACAATGGCCTGCGGGGTGGGTGCTTGCCTGGGTTGTATGGTAAAAACCATAGAGGGGTGGGCTCCTTCCTGCATTGAAGGGCCTGTTTTTTGCTTTGATCGTCTCGAAAGGACGCACGCTTGAAAAAAGTAGATTTGACCACGCGCTTCAAGCATTTGACGTTTCGCAATCCGGTGACAGTCGCCTCAGGTACTTTTGGCACGACGGGAGAATATGCCGGGTACGTCGATTATAAAAAACTGGGTGCGATTATCACTAAGACCATTACGGTCAAACCCCGCGCCGGCAATCCCATGCCGAGAATTTGCGAAACGGCGGGGGGGATGCTCAATGCCATCGGCCTTAAAAACAAAGGCTTGGATGATTTCATTGAAAAAAAAATACCTTATTATGCCAAGATGGCTGTGCCGCTGATTGTCAATATTGCCGGCGAATCCGAGGGAGACTTTGCACAGCTGTCGAAGGCTTTGCAAAAGCACTCCGCAGTGGTGAAGGCGATTGAACTCAACCTGTCGTGTCCCAATGTTGAAAAAGGCGGCGCCAGCTTTATGAAAAAAAGACGGATGATGAAACTGGCGGTGCGTGCGGCTCGAGGCGAGACCGATCGGCTTTTGATTGCAAAACTTTCGCCCGAGTTAGGGGATGTGCTCGAGATTGCAGGCGATGTGATCGATGCGGGCGCTGATGCGCTTAGCCTGATCAATACGTTGAAAGGAATGGCGATTGATATCGAGAAAAAATGTTCGCGTCTCGCGAACATTACGGGCGGGTTGAGCGGGCCGGCCATCAAGCCGGTGGCGCTGCGTTACGTGTACGAAGTGAAGAAAAATTATTCTGTGCCGGTGATTGCCGCCGGTGGTATTATGACCGCCCGCGACGCGCTTGAATTCATCATTGCAGGAGCCGATATGCTGGCCGTGGGAACGGCCAACTTCGTGAATCCACGCGCAACCCTTGAAATTTTATCCGGAATCGAAGAATACTGTCTTCGGCACAGCATTCGAAAACTCGATGATCTGCGAGGGAGCTTTTGTCACTTATGAGCTGCAAGCATCAAGAAAAAATCATTGTGGCGCTTGATACGCCCAGTCTTGATTTTAGTAAAAAAATTATCCAGTCGCTGGACGGAAGGGTCAGTTTTTTCAAGGTGGGGTTTGAACTTTTTACCGCACACGGTTGGAAAGCGGTGGAGCTCGTTAAAAAACAGAAAGCCCGCGTCTTTCTGGATCTAAAGCTTCATGATATTCCCAACACCGTTTCGAGAACAGCCGCGGTGATTGCCGAATATGAAGTGGATCTCTTTAATGTGCACGCTCTTGGCGGGGTTGAGATGATGCGTAAAGCCCAGGAGGCTGTTGCTGCGAGGGTTGCCAATCGCAAGCATCAACCCCAGATTGTCGGGGTGACGATCTTGACGAGCCACACGGAGCAGAATTTACGGGAGGACCTTGGAATCACCCGTGGGCTGAATGAACAGGTGGTTCACTTGGCCGGACTGGTTCGAAAGGCCGGTTTGGCGGGGGTGGTCAGTTCCCCAAGGGAAATCAGTTTACTTCGAAAAGAGTTCCCGAAAGATTTTCTCATCATCACCCCGGGTATTCGGGGTGTGGGGGATGCTGTAGGCGATCAAAAACGGACCTTTTCAGCCCGCGAAGCCGTTTTAGCAGGGGCTGACTACCTTGTGGTGGGCAGGCCGATTACGGCGGCGAAGAATCCCGCAAAGGCGGCAGCTCTTCTGGTTGAGAGTTTGCAATAGTCCTGTGATCCTGTTTTATTGTTTTTTTAACCCCTTTGTTTCCAATAAGTTACAATTTTACATGTCAATGCCGAAGGGTACCGTTCATTTTTTTAGCGCACTTCCTTGACAGGGCTGGCCCTGCGTCCCTATAATTCCCAATTCCTCATGCAAAATCCTTATCCCATACAAAATTTTGACCGAGTGGTTCTATGATTCGCAGTATGACAGCCTTCTCGCGTGTGGAGTCGGCAGTTGGCGGCAGGTTTTTCGAAGTGG
>CAYMUZ010000124.1:0-15373 GCA_964393875.1 uncultured bacterium
TCTTCGGAGTTTAACCATTTCCGTAGCTCGGGGACAATCGGGACGGCGTGTCTAAAGACACGCGTCAAAGAATTCGACTTTGACTCGGTTCAAAATCCCCTCGGCCAAATGACTAGGTGATTATTTGGCAGAGCCTTAGAAGACAGGCCGATACTTTTTGCGCCAAAGTTCAAAATTTAGCAGGGTATATATTTTTTTGCGGCGGTCGACGCGGCCTGTCCAGTGTTCTTCGAGCAATTGTGAGACCGCAGCGCGGTTAAACGGAGAGCCTGCGGCATTTTCAGCGCTAAGAAAAATTTCTGAAAGCAGTGGGCGCAACTCTTGACAAAACCACTTGGCCAGTGGTACCCCGAACCCCTTTTTATTCCTGGAAATGATTTCTCGTGGTAAAAAATCCCGCATGATTTTTTTAAGCAGGTATTTTGTTTGAGATCCATGCAGTTTGTAGAAAAGCGGCAGACGAGCCGCAAATTCGACAATCTCTTGCTCAAGCAGGGGAACCCGCACCTCGAGCGAACAAGCCATTGAGGCGCGATCCACCTTGACGAGCATATCATCCTGTAAATAAAACCGCTGATCACAAAACAATATTTTTTCGAGCATTTCTCCTTTGCTCAACGAAGCGTAGTAATCTTCGGCTGGGGCGAAACTATTTTGAAGGCGAATGCGTGAGAAAATTTCGGGCTTCAAAAGGCCGGGCATTTCTTCAGGCGCAAACGAGCCAAGCCAACGGTAATGGCGCGCCGCCGGAGAAGCCTCTCCTGCGGCCGATAGAAATTTTTTAATTTTGAAATCGAGACTGATGTTTTTATGCGAAACAGGAATCCGTGCAGCCATTTTTTGCAATACCGTCTGCAAACTTTTTGGGATCTGGGCATATCGGTGCGCCCAGGCATGTGCCGGATAAGTTGGATAGCCCGCAAACAGCTCATCGCCTCCGTCACCGCTTAAGGCGACAGTGACATGCCGCCGCGCAAACTCTGAAAGAAGCAGTGTCGGAAGAAGAGAGGCGTCGCCCAACGGCTCATCGAGACAATCGATGACTTTAGGCACCCGTTCTAGCAAGGTTTGCGCCGAAAGCGTTTCTTCATAATGTTCAGTGCCAAGATGGCGAGCTGTCAAACGCGCGAAGCGGCTTTCATCAAAAGAGGCATCGTCGAAGCCGATGCTGAAGGTTTTTATTCGACCCGGGGCACTTTTTTGCATCCAGGCGCAGAGGGTGCCCGAATCGATACCGCCGCTTAGAAAGGCACCGAGGGGAACGTCACTGATGAGTGAGCGGCGAACGACTTGTTCCAGCAGGCCGCGCAGTTCCTCCGCGTATTCGGTTTCCGATTTTTGAGCCGGTGGCTCATCAGATTCAGGGCTCCAATAACGGATTTGTCTGACGCCCTGCCGATTCACATGCAAATAATGGCCAGGTTCAACTTTACGAATGTCTCTGAAAATACACAGAGGCGCCGGCACATACTCAAACGCCAAATACTGGTTCAACGCGTCATAATCGATTTGTCGCGATACCGCAGGGTGTTGCAGCAGCGCCTTAATTTCAGACGCAAAACAAAGCACCCCATTCTTTTGCGCGTAATGGAGCGGTTTGATTCCCATACGGTCCCGCACTAAAAAAAACTCGCCGCGCCGCCGATCCCACAGTGCAAAAGCAAACATTCCTTTCAGCTGCTTGAGGCACTCGATGCCGAAATCCTCATAAAGATGCAAAATGACCTCAGTGTCCGACTGCGAGCGAAAGGTATGCCCCTTTGATCGCAACGCCGGCATGAAATCCTGATAATTGTAGATTTCCCCATTGAAAGTAATCCAGACAGAACGATCTTCATTGGCCATGGGTTGGGAGGCGTTTTCAGAAAGGTCTATGATGCTGAGGCGCCGATGCCCGAGAGCGGCGGGGCCGTCTGTGTGAATGCCGCCGGCATCCGGGCCGCGATGGCGCAGACAATCTCCCATGGCCGTGAGCGGCGAGCTGTCGGCGGGGGTCGTCATGTCCAGATGAAGTAAACCAAAAATTCCACACATGGGGCGAAAGAAATGATCCTTAATGGCCGTTGAATAGAAAGTGATTCTTGATTTTAGTAAAAGAAGAGGCCCCATTCATTTTCGGCACAAAGAGAACTCCTATTGAGGCTTTTGGAAATCATGGCTAGAGCACAGGTTAATTTTGGGAAGAATGGGCGGAATTTGGCTGAGCATGCCTTCAAGGCCGAACGCCGCGCGCAAGCGCGTCAGTCCCTGCTTGACTCATGAGCCGCGGGAAGCGGTTTTCTTTCGAAGCTTTCCTTTTTGCCGCACTCATCATCCCTCTTTTGGGCTGGCTGTTTTGGACAGCCTGGAGGTTGAGGCTTGAATATTTTGACGACTATACTGTTTTGACCAATGCGCACGCGATTGCCTGGTTTCGCCCGGGCGAGTACTATTGGAAGAGGTTTATTTTACTGCCAATTTTTCTAGCCCCGCTTTTTTCGTTAGAAAAAGTTTTTTTTGTAGAACCCTTCGCCTTTGTGGCCTGCCATTTAGTTTCCGTGGGCCTTTACGCGCTTTTTATCTGGCTTTTTTATCGGCTTGTTCGTCTTTACGGCAGCCACGAACAGGCTTACATGGCGGCAGGTTTCTTAGCCGCAAACCGTTTAATCATCCACTTTGCGCCATTTGTCAAAGAAGATATTTCAGCGACCTTGCTGATGACCGCCGGTTTTTATTTTTACATTCGCGGTCAGAAAAAGAAACAGTGGCGCTATCTTTTTCTTACCTCGTTCTGTTGGGCGGGCGCGATGGCAGACCGCTACAATTTCATTCTTCCGATTTTGGCCGTGGCGGGGTGTCTGGAGGCCCGTGCCGTGGTGCGGCTGTTGCGTGATAAGGCGCCGGCAAAAACCATTTTGAACGAGGTATTCCGCCGCACTTTTTTTTCAGCAGTTCTGCCAGCGGCCTTATTTTTTTTGGTTCCGGCGCTACTTTACAGTCACCTTGGATATGTGTCTTTCTGCCGTGGACCTGCCAAGCTGATTCATGAAATTGGGCTGATCAGGCGTCTCAATCTCAAACCCGAGCCCCCGGCGCAAAACATTTTTTTTATCGGATTATCGCTGACCTGGCCGATACTGGCGGCCTCACTGGCTGGTATGGCGCTAGCCTGGCGGCGAAAAAGACCCGAGGCTTTTCTCTTCATGGTTTGGGCAGGGCTTTTTTTTCTTTACCAGACCTTGATGATTTACAACAAGGAGGCGCGCTATCTTTTTCCGGTGTATCCGCCGCTTTATTTTTTCGCCACCTTCGCACTGACAGAATGCCGCAAATGTCTTACCGCAATTTCTTCAGCGCGTGTTCGCCGAGCGGCCCTGGTGCTGGGCGCAGGCCTGTTTTTTCTGTGGCCGATACGAAACGGTGTCGCGGAGTGTGCGCGTTTTCTGAACCCGGTTTATACGTTCGATTATGCCCGCAAACTCAGTCTTGCGGCGCGTGATCTCGCCCGACCCGCCGGAGAGATCTATTGGGTTGGCAAAATGTACTCCCTGCACGACCGGGACTTTATTTTTCACCCTGAAGATGAGGTGACTTATATTTATCATGTTTACAATCACACAGTGGGTTTTTATGCGGACCGATTGATTCACGGTTTTGGCAATCCCAACTATTTTGCGTCGCGCGACCCGAAAACGGGACAGCTCTGGGTGTTTGCGCTTGAGCTGGGCACCAAACTGCACGATGGAGATGTGCTGATTATGAATTTGGAAGAGAAGGCGTATGAGACGAAAACCCTACCGATACAGCTCAAACCGTTGGTGATGGCACGCGTGCGGTTATTGGAGTTAAAAACCGTGTCATCAGACAGTCAAGGGCAGACGGTATTCAGTTCTCCCGTTCTGGGGAACCTTCAGGTCCGTCTTGAGGTTGCGGTGGGTGGTTCGCGGGAACTTGTGGTTTCGGGAGTGCCCAATGGGGTCTACGAAATTTATTTTGATCAGAAGCGGGGGGAGCGGTTATGGCAGAGTCTCGCGATTGCGCAAGAAAATGGCTTTAAAAAGCCGCTGCAGACGAAGCAAATTCCCGTCAACCCGGCCGGTATTGTTCTTCTCACTTACGACAAAACGGTGTTTTTTCCGCATCCGAATTAGGATCCGTCAAAGGGCACCAGAGCCTTAGGGTTGAATCTTTCTCAGGCCGTCATCGGCTGAGCGGTTCGAGATTGCAAAGCGATTTGATGCGATAGGTGGGCTTGGCTTGCGCCTCGTGGTAAATACGGATAGCCAGCTCTGCTAGAAGCCCCATCATGATAAACTGTAGCCCAGCCAACACAAAAACCACCGTCAAAAAAATCATGGGTGTGGCCTCGGGGTTTTTTAAAATGAGCACACGATAAGCGACCACGCTGAAACTGATGGTCCCTCCTAAAAGCGAATAGCCCCCTAGCGAACCAAACGCATAGAGCGGTTTAGTGGCAAAGCCGCTCATGAAAATGACCGTAATTAGGTCCAAAATGACTTTATAAACGCGTGATAGGCCGTATTTGCTTTTCCCCTGTCGCCGCGGATGATGCTGCACCGGAATTTCAAGAATCTGGGCGCCTTCAAAGGCGGCATAGGCCGGTAGAAAGCGGTGCATTTCCCCGTAGAGACGAATATTTTTGAGAAGGTCTGCACGGTACGCTTTAAGAGAGCAGCCATAATCGTGAAGGTGTACCCCCGTGACCCATGAAATCAGGCGATTGGCAAGAACGGAGGGCAGACGGCGGGTCAAAAATGTATCTTTGCGTTCGCGCCGCCAGCCGCTGACCACATCGTAACCCTCGTCGAAAATTTTTCCGGCGACAAGTGGGATATCAGCAGGATCATTCTGCAGATCTGCATCCAAAAAAACGAGCACTTCCCCACAGGCAAATTGAATTCCAGCAGACCAGCCTGCTGTTTGTCCAAAATTGCGTCGAAAAGTAATCAGCTTAATGCGTGAGTCGGACAAGGCTTTTCCCCCCACTAGATGTCCGCCCGCGTCCGTACTTCCGTCGTCGATCAAGATTATTTCGCTTTTGGGGGAAAACAGATCCAGCGATCGACACAATGCTTCAAGCAGGTCGGGTAGATTGGCCGCCTCGTTAAAAAAAGGAACGACCACACTGATTGTTTTATCCCGGTAAGACTTTGGGTTGAAGGCGAGGGGCTTTGTTTGCATGAACTGTACTATCGGCAACAAACGAAAATTGTTTGAGAGGTTAAACCCATCGGTCACGATCCAAACTGCGATACTGAATGGCTTCAGCAATGTGCGACGACTGCACTTTTTCTTCGCCCGCCAGATCGGCGATGGTCCGCGCCACTTTAAGAATTTTGAAATAGGCGCGAGCTGAAAGTTTGAGATGCCGCATGGCCGTCTCAAGGAGCTTTTGCCCAGACGCATCAGGCAGCGCCCATTTCCGTAGATCACGGTGACGCATCAGGGTATTGAGTTTAAAGGGGCAGTCTTTGAAGCGGGTTTCTTGCAAGCTCCGGCAGGCCAGCACGCGTTCGCGGATGACGGACGAGCTTTCTTCGTGGCCCTCCTGGGCCAGCGACTGGTAAGAAAGCGGCGGCACTTCCACGTGCAGATCCAACCGGTCGAGAATAGGGCCCGAGACTTTTGCCTGATAGCGACGAATTTGGGTGCTGGCACAGCGGCATGTGCGCCGCGGATCTGACAAGTATCCGCAGGGGCACGGGTTCATTGCCGCCGCAAGCATGAAACGGGCCGGGAAGCGCACCTGCGATTTTGTGCGTGATACCTGAATCCAGCCTTCTTCTAAGGGACTACGCAATGCCTCGAGCACGTCTTTTTTAAACTCAGGGAACTCATCGAGAAAAAGAACTCCGTGGTGAGATAAGGAAATCTCTCCCGGACGGGGCCATGTGCCGCCGCCGACAAGCGCGGGCGCAGAAATGGTGTAGTGCGGGGCGCGAAATGGTGGGTAGGTCAACAGCCCCGGTTTTTCCATCAACCCGGCGGCGCTGTAGATTTGTGTGATCTCAAGGCTTTCGGCCAGCCCGAGCGGCGGCAAGATGGAGGGAATGCGCTGAGCCAGCATCGTTTTGCCCGAGCCGGGCGGTCCGATCAAAAGCAGGTTGTGTCCGCCAGCGACCATGATTTCAACGGCTCTCTTGGCAAAAGCCTGCCCTTTGATCTCGAAAAAATCCATACCGGTTTGTTCGGCGGCCGGCCTCTCAATCGGCGGCGTGACGGGGCTGAGACTTATTTTTTTGGTCAAAAAATGAACCACTTCTGTCAACGAACTCGCACCGTAGACAATAACGCTTCGCTCTAGCGCTGCTTCTACCGCACTGATCTGCGGCAATACGAAAGCCCCTCCGGTACCGCGCAGGCCATGGGCAATGACCAGGGCGCCCTTAAAGGGGCGCAGTGAGCCATCCAGCGCCAGCTCTCCAAGAAAGACATGCCCCACGAGCGCACTTTCTGGAATGAGGCCCGTGGCTGCTAGAATGCTAAGAGCGATGGGGAGGTCAAAGGCGGGCCCCTCCTTGCGGATATCCGCCGGAGCCAGGTTAATCGTGATTTTGTCACCTGGGAATTCAAAGCCACTGTTTTTTATGGCGGATCGCACACGCTCACGCGCCTCTTTAACGCTGGGGTCCGGAAGCCCCACCACATTCATTTGTGGAAGTCCGTTGGAAACATCCGTTTCGACCTCGACCGGATAAGCCTGAATCCCGACATAAGCCGCACTTTGCACCTTCGCCAGCGCCACTAAAACCCCCTTGCTTTTTGGTTGAGCCGTTTTATAATGATCCCAGGCCAATTATATGCTTTTTAAATATAAACATATGCAATTTAATCATAGTGCTTGTCATTTGTCAAGCGGCACATCTATTTAACCGCCGTGGCTCTCCCACTTTCACCACCCTTTCATGAAAGCCGAGCTTACCTTGCGGTATTTCTGAGCTGGTTCATTGCTCAAACCATCAAGGTTTTTCGCAATTTGTGGGATGTTCAATTTCGGCGGTTCAACTTTCGATGGATTTTCGATACGGGCGGTATGCCGAGCTCCCATTCTTCCAGCGTAGCCGGGCTAGCAACGACCGTGGGGCTTTACTACGGATTTCACAGCATGCTTTTTTTAATCACGCTGATTTTTACAATCATCACCATGTTTGATGCCGCCGGGGTTCGCCGCAGTGTGGGGCGGCAGGCGACGGTGCTAAATAAAATGATGGACGATATCTACGAAAAAGGACAGGTGGCTGAGACGCACGTGAAAGAGTTGCTTGGGCATACGCCCGTGGAAGTTTTTGCTGGTGCTTTCCTCGGCAGTTTCATCTCCTGGATCCTCTGTAAGGTCTAGAGGATGAAACCCTTGATCCGTTTTCTTCTGCTGGTAGCCGCTCTTGTGGGATTGATGCCGCATGCGTCGCTGAGGGCCGCAGACGAAACGTCCACGGCCAAAAAGCCGTCTTCCGATTCTGTTTCAGTCCCGCATGCCACGTCTGAGAAAAAGGTTTCTGCTAAGCCCGCGAAGACCGAGTCCGGCACACGCAGGAAAGAAGCCCCGGAGCCGCCGCTCACGTCCGAGATCAAAGAAGCACTGAAGCGCCTTCGCGTGTTCAAAGAAAAAGGGCAGTATCTGGAAGCCGCCAAAGTCTACGAAGAGATTCTCCCAAAAAAACCCCTCACACGGAAACAGCGAAAAAAATTCACCCGTGAATACGAAAAACTGAACGAAAAATTGCTTTTCTCCACCACCCTCACCCCCGAGAGTGTGGAACACACCGTTGAAGAGGGCGACGCCATTTATCTGATTGCTAAGAAGCACGGCACCACCTCGGCGTTGACAAAAAAAATCAACGGACTGAGTAAAGATACGATTTATCCGGGGATGAAGCTGAAGGTGATTACGGGCACGTTTTTTATCCGCGTCGACAAATCGAGAAATACACTGCGCCTTTTTTTGAATGATAAACCCATCAAGACCTACCGTGTGGCGACCGGGCGTGCCAACAGCACGCCAACGGGTGAGTTTAAAATCATGCACAAACTCATGGACCCGACCTGGTATAAAACCGGTGCTGTCATTCCCCCCGGCAGCCCTGAAAACGGGCTGGGTACGCGCTGGCTGGGGTTAGATCACCAGGGGTATGGGATTCACGGAACGACCGAGCCCCAGCTGATTGGGCGGCAGGTTTCGCACGGGTGTGTGCGCATGCGTAACGAAGATGTTGAAGAACTTTATGACGTGGTTCCTTACGGTACGATAGTCGCCGTGACCGATTAGCTTGAAACCACGGATTGAAAGGGGATACGATGGCACCAGAATCAAAAAAGGGAAAAACCGCAAGCCGAAGCGGGTCTGAAGTCAGTTTGTCATTTGAAAAACCGGTGGCCGAACTTGAAAAAAAAATGCGGGAATTGCGCGAGCATTCCGGGGAGTCAATTGATCTTTCAGGTGAAATTAGAAGTGTTGAAAAAAAAATCGAAAAGGCCCTCAAAGACATCTTTGATAATCTGACACCCTGGGAACGCGTTCAGGTGGCGCGCCATCCACATCGGCCTTACACGCTCGATTACATTCGAGCTTTGACCACTGATTTTCTTGAATTGCACGGCGACCGCCATTTCAGCGATGACCGCGCGATTGTGGCTGGTTTTGCTAAATGGGGCGGTGTCTGCAACGTCTGTGTGATGGGCCATCAAAAAGGGCGTGATATCAAAGAGAACCTGCTTCGTAGTTTCGGCAGCGCGCATCCTGAGGGGTATCGTAAGGCGATTCGAATCATGCGCTTGGCGGAAAAAGCCGGTATGCCCATTCTTTGTTTTGTGGATACCCCGGGTGCTTATCCCGGCATCGGAGCTGAAGAGCGTGGTCAGTCCGAAGCGATCGCTTATAACCTGCGCGAGATGGCCGAGCTGACGGTGCCAGTGATTGTGGTGGTTATTGGCGAAGGAGGAAGTGGTGGTGCGCTGGGTATCGGCGTGGGTGACCGCGTGTACGTGCTTGAAAACGCCTATTACTCCGTGATCTCGCCCGAAGGCTGTGCCGCGATTTTGTGGAAAGATCAATCAAAAGCATCCGAAGCTGCCGCACAGCTCAAAATGACTGCCCCTGATTTGATCGAATTGGGGGTCATTGATGGCATGATCAAGGAGCCTTTGGGGGGCGCGCATAGAGACTTCCAAGTCACGGCTGAAAATATCCGCAAAGTCATTGACCGTGATTTAGCGGAGTTGCGAGAACTTTCTAAGAAAGATTTGATTGAAAAGCGGTATCAGAAATTTCGCAAGATGGGAATTTTCGCCACGAAGTAATTCTTGTACGAAGCTGCCGCCTAGGCGGCGAGCGTGGCGGTTGTGCTCGCCGGGATTTCCCGCCCCTCCCCACACCGCTTCTTTAAGCTCAGTAGATGCCGGAGCATTTCTTGCTCGGCAATGATCTGCTTTAAGGTCTCTTCCGGAATTTCTAGCAGCGCCACCTCGCTGATTCGGCGTGTTTCATCGGGAAATCGCCTCACGAGCTCATAGGTCGAAATCCCTCTTTTGTATTTCAAATCATACAGCTCTTCGTAGGTCATCACATCACCCCCTCATTTTTTTGCCGAGGCCAGCCACTTCAAAAACACACGAAATCATTAAGAACCTTTAATCTATCGTCGGATTACGGCCTTTCGTTTAAAATTTTTTAATTTTAAAACCACAATGAGTAGTGTGGCGACTATAAATAGATCACTATTAGTTGTTTTAGATGAAAAAAGATTTAAAAACAGCTTGCAGACGGCGATGTATTTATATAGATTGTAATTTATAAAATGTAAATTACATTATGAAAAAAACAGTGAGCTTGCTCATGCTTCTTATGGTGATATCAGGTTTTATGGGGTTGGGACGAGGGAAGACGGAAAAACTCCGGAAAAGTGAGGTTATGCAGAAAATCCGGGCAAAGACAGAAAACGGTGAATTCTTTAAAGCGGTGAGTATGGCGGAAGAACTGAAACGCAAATATCCCACCGATCCAGATATTGCAGCTCTGCTGATCGAGGTCCATCAGACCCAGAAGAATAGGCATGAGGTTTTGATGAAATCATCGATGCCCGTTTCGGACTCTGAGGGAGCCGCTTCACGACGCGATGACGTTGCAACCTTGCTTGAGCGGGCAGAGGCCTATTTTCAGCAGGGGCATGCCGCCGAAGCTTTTGAGGTTGCGCAGAAAGTCTTTCAACTGGACCCTTCGAACGCAAAGGCCTCACGGTTGATGGATCGCATGACGTCTCAAACGCTTGAAAAAGGAGCGGGTGAGCATGCGGCTATACAGCAGGTTTATCGAGATGAAGTGACCGAGCGGATTGAACATTACCGTGAGGTGGCCCGCGCTGCCGAAAGTGCCGGACGCTGGGGCGAGGCCCTCTTTGCGGCTCAGAAACTGCTGATTCTCTCACCGAGTGATCCCGAGGCGTTGCGGCTATGCGGTGCGGCTGAAAAAAACCTTGAGAAAAGGGCGGCATGAAGCGCGAAAAACTGTTCAAAATTGGCGAAGTCATGCAATACACGGGACTCTCACGGCAAACCATCCACAATTACACGCTGACAGGTCTTATTCAGGAAGCTCGCCGGACGCCCTCAGGGCACCGGCTTTATGACGAGTCGGTCTTCGATCGGCTTGAACACATCAAAATTCTCCAAACTAAAAATTACACACTGCTTCAAATCAAAAAACTGCTAGAACAACAAAAGGGGGATGCATGAAAACAGTGGCCATGCCCATCAAAAAGAAGAGCTCGATGAGCGAAGAAGAAGTTCAGATGTGGCGCAAGTATAAACGAACCAAAAGCACTCTTTTACGCGAAGAAGTGGTCAAGCGCTACTTGTATTTGGTCAAATATGTGGCTGGCCGTGTGGCGATCGGGCTTCCGCCAAATGTGGAATTTAACGATCTGGTTAGTTACGGCATTCTCGGACTTTTTGATGCGATCAGCAAATATGACGTTTCGCAGGGGAACAAGTTTGAGACGTATGCGGTGTCGCGCATTCGCGGATCCATCATGGATGAGCTGCGCAAACTAGATTGGGCGCCGCGGCTCTTGCGCAAGCGGGCCCGGGAGATTGATAAAAAGTGCAAGGAGCTTGAAGAAAAGCACGGGCGTACGGCGACCGATGATGAACTTGCGCGGTCTCTCAAGATGAGCACAGGCGAGCTTAATTCGATTTACAGTGACCTTAATGCCACTTCTTTCTTGTCACTGGATGAAGTGTGGCAAAATGATGATGGCAGCAAACCGATCTCACGGCTTCAGACGATTGAAGATTCTTTGATCACAAATCAGTTTAGTTATGTGCATCAGGCCGAGGTCAAAGAAATCCTGGCGGTCGTCATTGATGAACTTCCGGAAAAGGAAAAGCTCGTGATTGTCCTCTACTACTACGAAGACCTGACTCTGCGGGAAATCGGTGAGATTTTAGACGTATCGGAGTCGCGCGTATGCCAGATTCACACCAAAGTGGTCACACGTTTGCGGGCCCATCTTCTTAAAAAAGTGGGCGTGCTGACGCTGGAAGCCTAGCCTCCGAGCCTGGGGCGCTTGCACACTAGTTCTTTAATTGTGACCTCACGGCTTTTGCAGCAGACCCGCCCGCGAGCGGAGTAAACCCGCCCGTGACGGGTGGCTCAAGTCCGATTCTTTTCCTGCCGATACCCATTCTGACCGGGGGCTAGTGGCTTACCGATGCTTCCCTGGCATCGCAAGCACAGTGCCCGAGCATAAGCGAGGGTGCTAGTTGCTTTATTCCATCTTTTTCTATTGGCCGCCCCACGGATGATTCGGGGAGCTCTCATGGAACTTTTAAACCGTCTGTTTCAGAATATTCGCGGGCGTGTCCGGATTGAAAAACCGGCCATTCAGACCATGGAAGATGAACAGCTCTGGCGCGATATTCGCCGGTTGTCTAAAATGATCCCTGGGGAGCCGGAGCCTAATCTCGGGCGGGTTTACGAGATTAAGGAAGAGATTCAAAGCGGCCGCTATCCGACTCAAGAAATGATAGACGCTGCGGCTGCCCGACTTGCCGCGAGACTTCTGCGGCAAACTCCCTTAGATTCTCATTGAGGGTGGCGCAAGTCCGAATTTGTCTCTGTAGCGGCAATTCATGCCTGCTTTGCAGGGCCCCTACCAAAATCAAATGTCATGAGGCACTAGGACCTCGTCAACCTTAAAATTATCAGTAGTGACCTTTAATTAGAATGACGTGTACAGTACCCCGTGTTTCCCCAAATTTTAAAATGACACGGCACTAGTCGGTTTGCGCCAGACCCGCGAGATCGATCCAGCGGCGAATGGCTTCCACTTCCATGAAGTGTTTCCACACATCCCCGTGATTTAAAAAATTCTCGAGCATTAAAAAACTGATCCCTTGATCAATTCCCAAGTATTGATCAGCCCACCAATTCTTATCCTGATTAAAAGCCGCCTTAAACCCAAAATTGCCATAAAGTTGAGTCTTGAAATTTTCATAAAAAAACCGAATAGCTTTGACGGATTCTTCCGGAGTAAACACGAGTGAGCCAATGACCGCATAGGGAGCGAGGGTGCCGTCCTGGAGCCCCTCGCCGGGCTTGCCGCCGTAGGCTTTATAACCGCCTGGGCCCAGCGAGGCCGACAGCCCCCAGGAATCGTTCGAATAGCTTTTGTGCTGCTGACGAAGGCTGAGAGAATATTCGCGGTTGGCGATCGACGCCCTTTTCGAATTTTCAAAGTAATTGATTCCGCGGTCATTAAGCTGTCTGAAATCGATGTATGCCAGCGCATACTGGTAGGTGAAGAGACTGCCTGAGTAAGCATAAACGATTTGCTTGCCCTGGTAATCGTCTTCCGGCCGCAGCCATTCGTTCCACGATTGCGGAGGAATGGGATGAGCGGCTGCACCAATTGCGAGTGCCTGCAAAATAAGCAACTCATTGTAGGAATCCCAGTAGTAAGGTAGAAAGCCACCTTCCGGCTTCCAGCCCATACAGACCAAAAGCGATCCGTTCTGCATCCACGGCCAATCCACCCGCTCATAAATTTGCAGAGCCAGGCGCTCAATATCGGAGTCGGGATAATAACGCGCGCTCAGAAGGGCTCCCGCTAAAAGCAGTGCCGTATCAATAGAGGAGGCCTCGGAACCCCAGACGCGATTTCCGCTTTGGCGGTCGATGAAGTGGTAGAAGAAACCATGCTCTTGGGCGACCTGAGTTAACAGCAGTTTAAGCGTTTTACGGATGCGATCTTTCGCATAATCGGAAGGCACCCAGCCATGAGATTGGCCGATGGCTATGGCCGCCAGCGAAAAACCCGTGGCGGCAATGGAGGCGGGAGACCCGCTTTGCGAAGAGTCTCGAGTCAAGCCCGTATTTTTATCAGACATACGAATGAAATACTGCAGGGTGTCTTTTTGAATTTTTGTCAAGAGCACCCGGTCTTCGGAAGTCAGTGAGTCGGCCCGAAGGGCCGAGGGTGCGGCGAGACAGGAAAAGGTCAAAAGCACCAGAAGTGCTTGTTTAAAGGTCAGCGCTGGTTTTGATTTTGGCAAGCTCTTCATTAAGTCTTGCCGTGAGGCGTTCGGGATTTTTTTCATGCTCCTGCACAATGTTTTTGAGCTGGGAGAATTTGAGGTCCAGGGTGAGCAGCGCCTCATTGAACTGCTCGGCGATAAATTGGGCTTCATCGCCTTTGCGCAGATGGATGCGGGTCGCCAAGTTGCCGTGAATGAGCTCAGTGAGAGTAGACGAAAACCGGTAAAGCGGGCCGGCGACTTTATGCGAGACATAAATGGAACCCCAGCCAATAAAAACAAAAAGAAGCAGAAGTTTCAAAAACAACTCGCGGTTGGTTTTGGTGAGAATCTCTTTAAAAACTTCTCGCTGCCGCTGACTGAGTTTTTCAGACTGTTTAAAAAAAGAAAGCGTTGAAAATTCGCCGGTCGCAGCCGCGATGCGGGCATCTTCGTATTGCGTCAAACGCGAGGCAATGAGTAAGTCGTCGCGGATACGCTTATCCGAGAACGCATCAAGGACGCCTCCCCAGACTCCGATATAGAGGCTCAACAAGGAAATAACCGCAATGACCAAAAGAGTTGCAGTCAGGTACGCCATGTAGCGAAACTGCAAAGGTTTATTAATTAAAAAGTGTCGCCGTCGGTATGCCATATTAGGTTTGTCGATGGGGTCGATGATGCTTGCCGTGAACTCCGAACGGGGCATCATAGTTTATTTGAAATGCACTGTCAAAAACATATTCCGGACGCTATAATCGACCCCCACACCATTTTAGGGGGCAAGCATCATGTGCGGCATTATGGGTTATATCGGGCAGCGTAACGCAGTTTCAGTGTTGATTCAGGGCCTTGAAAGGCTTGAATATCGCGGGTATGACTCGGCGGGCATCGCCTGTCTGAGTTCTGCAGGACCGATTCTCGAGGTCATTAAAGAGAAGGGGAAACTCCAGGAGCTTAAAAAGCTGCTGGAGGGCCGGAATTTGTCAACCCATGTGGGAATTGGACACACCCGCTGGGCAACTCATGGCGAGCCCTCCCGGAAAAACGCCCATCCCCATCTGGACAATTCCGGGCGATTGGCCATTATCCACAACGGGATCATTGAAAATTACGCCAGCCTGAAAGAAGAACTACAGGCCAAGGGTTTTCATTTTTATTCCCAGACAGATACCGAAGTTGCGGTCAATCTAATTTCTTACTATTTAAAAAAATCAGCCGGATTGATCGAAGCCATGCTTAAAGCCGTGAAACGCATGGAAGGATACTTTGCCTTTGTGCTCATCAGCCGCGATGATCCGAATCAATTACTGGCTTTTAAACGGTCCAACCCGCTTGTGATTGGCCTCGGTCAGCAGGAGACGTTTTTGGCCAGTGATGTGGCGGCTCTGCTGCCTTACACAAACCGCTTTTTGTATCTTGAGGATGACGAGTATGCGGTGCTGACACGCGCTAAGGCGGATGTCTTTAACCTGCGCACCGGGAAACCGGTCAGACGAAGCGTGACTGAGATTCAGTGGACGATCGCCGAGGCACAAAAGGGCGGGTATCCCCATTACATGCTCAAAGAAATTTATGAACAGCCCCGGGTTCTCGAAGAAATCATTAAAAAACAGATTCGCCCAGGCTCTCGTATTGAATTTGGGGGGATGACTCCAGCTTATCTTGCGAAATTGCGTAAAGTCCGGCGCATTTATTCCGTCAGCTGTGGTACGGCGTATCATGCCGGCATTGTCGGCCAGTACATGCTCGAAAAGTATGCGCGTATTCCCGTAGAAGTTGCGATTTCAAGCGAGTTTCGTTATGAGGACCCGGTGCTTGAATCTTCTGATCTGGTGGTGCTTATTACGCAGTCCGGAGAAAC